>CAYUGI010000003.1:7663-80084 GCA_964444105.1 uncultured Pirellulaceae bacterium | reverse complement strand
CTGACCGATCGCGGGATCCAAGGCATGACCGTTACGGAAGTGCGTGGGTTCGGGCGACAAAAAGGTCACACGGAAATCTATCGTGGCACGGAGTACGCCATTGATTTTGTTCCCAAAGTAAAGATCGAGGTTGTTTGCACGAACGAGAATTTGCAAACCGTTATCGACACGATTTTGCAGACTGCTCAGACCGGGCAAATTGGTGATGGAAAGATCTTTGTAACGAACTTGGAAGATTCGATCCGCATCCGAACCGGTGAACACGGCGAAGAAGCCCTGTAGCGTGTCAAACAATTCGTCGCTACGCGAGATCGTGCTGAAGTCTCGCCAACGACTTCAAGAGGGTCGCGAAAAAGCGCGGAAACAGCACGAGTCGGGTAGTCTTGGCTTTCAAGTTTCGACCCGTTTGGCAGACCTGTACGACGACGTCGTGCTGTCGGTTTGGTCACAGGCTTGTTGCGAGCACAACGGTGACGCGGAACCTGCTGGAATTGCGTTGGTCGCTCACGGCGGATTTGGTCGTCGTGACTTGGCGCCGTACTCCGATGCTGACCTGATGATGTTGATTCTCCCGTCGGCATCAGATATCGCGGGTAAAATTGCTGGCACGTTGACTCGAGACTTAGTCGATGCTGGATTGCAGGTCGGCTTTTCGATGCGAACGGCTGACGAAGCGACCAGCATGGCGTGGGAAGACGCCGTGATTTTTTCATCGCTGACAGAGTCGCGATTGCTGACAGGCAGCCTTCAGCTGTACACAAAGTTCTTCAGTGCCCTGCGCCAAGGTGCATTGCGTCGCAGCAACAAACTGATCAAGAATGTGGTGGCTGCACGTCGTGAGGAACGCCGGAAATGGGGAGAGACCAACTTCTTGCTCAGTCCCAACGTTAAGCGGTCTCGTGGCGCTTTGAGGGACATTCAATTAGTCCGTTGGGTTGGCTTTGCACGGTATGGAGAAGTCGATTTGGAGCGACTCTTGAAACTCGGTGCGTTACCCGAGGAGGACTACCGACTTTTGCGGAAAGCTTATGCGTTCATGTTGCGACTGCGACATGAGCTGCATTTCAGGGAGAACCGAGCACAGGATGTTTTGGATCGGCCGACGCAGTTGAAGATCGCCGACGACTGGGGCTACACGGCAGAGGCGGGCATGCTGCCGGTCGAAGCATTTATGCAAGACTATTTTGAGAACACGCGTAACGTCAGGTACGCGGCCGCATTTTTTCGAGACGATAGTCGCTCTCAACCGTTGTTGCAGCAAGCGTATGAGCGCATTTTTTCGCGTCGGGTGGGTGATGGCATTCGCGTTGGACCCACGCACATTTGGGTGGAAAAGAAGTCGATCACCGAATTCGTAACTGGCTTACCGCGGATCATGCGTTTGATGAGCATGGCGAATCATCAACGAAAGCGAATTGGACATCGTACTTGGCAGGCGATTCGGCAAGCCATGCAGGAGCGCAAGCCGCAGCCACCCGATGCTGAAACGGTCGGCGCGTTTCTGTCTTTGCTAAGTCACCCTGGCCGATTGGGGGATGTCTTGCGGCGATTGCATGAACTGCGAATCATCGATCAGTTGATTCCGCAATTCGCAAGAACTCGAGGGCTGCTTCAATTCAATGCCTATCACAAATACACCGTCGATGCGCACAGCATTCGAGCGGTGGAAGCGGCGTCAGAGTTGCAAGAATCCCAGACTCCCATGGGTAGGCGTTACCGACGGCTGAAAGATAAAACGCTACTGCATTTGGCGTTGCTGATTCACGACATCGGCAAAGGGTTTGAGGAAGATCACTGCATCGTGGGTGCAAGAATTGCCGTGGATGTCGCCAAGAACTTGGAGCTTGATTCGGCATCGGCAGAGTTTCTCGAGTGGCTCATTGCGCAGCATCTTTTGGTGAACACGATTGCATTTCGATACAACCTGGACGATCCAGAAATCATTCAGTCCTTTGCCAAGGAGGTCGGTTCGATTCGACGGTTGGAATTGCTGGTTGTGCACGCGGTGGCTGATTTGACAGCGGTGGGGCCTGACGTCATCAACGACTGGAAATTGAATTTGATCGAAGAGTTGTATCGGCGCACGCGGCGGTACTTCGAAAAAGGTCAGCTGCCGGGAGACAACGACGAAAAGAACAATGAGATTAGGCAGCAAATCAGAGAGGTTCTCGCGCAGGAGGATGCCAAGCCGATGAGCTTTGAAATTTTGGACCAGTTTCCCGGGACGCTTCTGCGACAAGGCGACGTTTCCCAGATTGCAACACGATTAGTGGATGTCGGAAACGCTTTTGCGCAGGATCGGCGGTCGCTTTGTTCGGCTGAGTACGATGAGAAAGTTTCGACGATGTGCTATCGAGTCGTGTGCCGCGCCGACGAACAGATTGGTACGTTCGCGAGGGTGACCGGCGCACTTGCTACTTGCGGGTTGGCGATCTTGAGGGCAGACGTCGAGACAGTAGGTGAAAGCTTGGTGTGGGATTGTTTTTGGGTCAACGATCCAGATTATACCGGTCCAGTGCCAGACTTTCGTGTTCAAGAGGTTTGCCAGCGGATTGTGAAGTTGATTGATTCGCCCGATGCGCCGCTTCCTCCTTACCGGCGAACATGGCGAACCGAAGCGAAGGATGAATCACCTAGTGTTCATGTGCTGCCAACCAACGTGGTGTTCGACAACGTGACGGTGGATCGCTTCACAATTTTGTCAGTGTTCGCCTACGATCAAATTGGCCTGCTGCATCGGATCGCGAGTGCGATCGCAGAACTACGGTTGGTGTTGCACTTTGCCAAAATCGACACTCACTTGGATCAGATTGCGGATGTCTTTTACGTGACCGAAGAAGATGGCAGCCAAATCGTTGATGGCGAGCGACAGGAGTTTATTCGCGAACGGCTGGCCGATCTGGTGGATAGCGATGAAAATGAAGAGCACATTGGCAGCAACGCGCCGGGTTGATAGACAGCCATCACGTTCTTGGCGGGTGATGGCTAGACGCTGGGGGCGGATCGTCGAAAGGCCGACTGCCGGCTGGTCGTCTTTGCTGATCTTGCAGATTCTACGGGCTCGGCTTGAGAAATCGTAAATTAGATTGGTGATCTCTTTTGACTTTTGGAACTCCGTAGAACGCGTGCAATCGGATCATTGGGACAGCTGTCCTTCACAATTATTCGGAATGCTGGATCACGAGTGGGGGATTCGGAACGGATCGGACGATTCAACTTTGGCACGTACGGAATTCAATTGTCGAGAATGCAGTTGGTCAAACCGCGTGAGCAGACTTCAGCCGAAAGTTGTTGCTTTGCAACGCGTTGATTGACACATGATCGCAGAGGCGACGGAGCTGAGACAAACTCCTCCCTTTCTCTCAAACACGGATGTTTACCCATGCGAAAAATCGCTACTACAGGCGCACTTTGCGCAATCGTCTTGTCGACTTCGTTGGCTACTGCAAAAGATGACTTCGGCGCATTACTGAGCCAGCTGAGTTACAACCAGACACCAGCCGCCGCATCAGTTCCTTCCTACAAGGTAGCTGCCAACACGTCAGTTCAGGGGCAAGCCGCGGCAATGGCGAGTAGCCAAACCGCCGGTACTTCGCAAGCCATTTCGATGCCCGCAGCGGCACCGAACCAACAAATGGTTGTCATGCAAAATCAGCAATACACTGCACAGGCTCCGGTTTCGTACCAGCAAGGCTGTGATGTCGCGCAGGGTGGCTGCGATGATGGTGGTTGTGCTAGCGGGAATTGCGGCTCAGGATCCTGCCGTGATGGTTCTTGTGGCGAAGGTGGTTTCTGCACGCCGCACAATCAGCCCAACCTTCCCGGTTCGACCCTGCGTCAGTACTGGAAATCCAATTCATGCAATACGAACCTCTGGGATGGCTATCAAAACAAGTGCCGCAAGCCGCTGTTCGGCGGTAAATCAGGTGGTTGCGGTTTAGGCGGCAATTGTGCTGATGGTTCGTGCGACGTCGTCGTGCCTAGCCAAGCAGCTTGTGGCACGCAGCAGTATGCGGTGCCCTCTTACACAGCGCCCTCTTACTCCTCGCAGTCAGCAGCGTGTGATTCAGGCAGCTGTGACGCAGGCGGTTGTGACACGAACGTTTGGTC
Source organism: uncultured Pirellulaceae bacterium (assembly GCA_964444105.1). GTDB lineage: Bacteria > Planctomycetota > Planctomycetia > Pirellulales > Pirellulaceae > K23-9. Next base: position 75,974 of record CAYUGI010000003.1, on the reverse strand, counting down.
GATGTAGCTTGCCGTGTTTCCACTAGATGGACACGTTTTCAGCGTCAGCTGTCCGGGCATGTCTTTCGAGCAACACGATCCATTCACACTTGAGTGAAAGCAAAGCACAAAAAAACTCTTCCTTGGCCAAAGAAAGTGGTTCAGGGAAGAGCTGAAGTGTGCCGATAAAACTCATACCATGGATTGGAAGGGCGGAACGATCGGTGCCATCGTTCCCAATGCTGATGGACCATGGTGAGGCAGGGAGGGCTTCATCATGGCCCCTCAAATTTTCACGTGCGAAACACACGTGATAATCGCCTTCCAATCCAAAAAACAGCCGCCAGAGCAGCAATGCTTTGGCGGCTGTTTCGGTTTCGAAGCGTCGTGAAGTCGGTTTTGTTAGGCAAACAACTGATCGATGACTTTGCCATCTCGTACCAGCGTGATTGGGCGACCTGTGCTGGTGTCGTACTCCAGTCCAGGATCGATTCCCAAGTTGTAGTAGAAGCTTGCAGCTACGTCATCGGGCGAGATGCCTTCGTGACGTGGTCCTGCAGCTGTGTCGTCACTTTCGCCGATGACTTGGCCACCACGCACGCCACCGCCCGCCATCAGCATGAACATGCAGCGAGGGTAGTGGTCGCGACCGCCTTCGGCACTGCGTGTGTTGATCTTTGGCGTTCGACCGAACTCACCGGTGACATACACCGCTGTTGAGTCCAGCATCCCGCGTTCTTCCAGACCGACCAGCAGCCCACTGAGGCCCGCATCCAGCTTCGGTAGGTTGTTTTCCTTCAGCTTGGTCCAGTTGTCCTGGTGAGTGTCCCAGCCACCAAGTTGGAGGCTGACAAGGTTGACGCCCGATTCGACAAGACGCAGTGCTAGCATGCAGCTTTGACCGAAAGACTCTTTGCCGAATTTGCGAGCGAAGCTCTCGGGTTCTTTGCTGATGTCAAAGGCTTCACGAGCACGTGGCGAAGTAATCATGGAATAAGCTTGGTCGCCAAACTGGTCTAAGCCATCGAGCAATTGGTCGTTCTTTTCCAGTTCGTTAAAGCGGCGATCGAGCTTCTTCAGTAAGCTCTGGCGTCGTTTGACTTCATCCACGCCAATGCCGCCGGCAAGTGAAATCCCGCGGACACTAAAGGGTTGACCGAACTGTGGAGCCGCGTTCGTTTCCAAAGCTGCATGGCGAATGCCCAGGAAACCAGCGCCGTGACCAGCCCGTGGCACGGCCACTTGCGTGGGAATATCAGGATCGGCTGAGCGTTCCTTGGCCATTACAGCGCCGTAGCTCGGATACTCCAATGCAGGAATCGGCTTGCTACCGGTGTTAACGTATTCACGTCCCAGCCGGTGAGCGGCCAGTGTGTGGCTAACGCCGCGAAGGATCGCAAATTTGTCCATGCACTGAGCCAGCTTGGGCAAGTGCTCGGAGATTTGAATTCCGGCGACGTTGGTGTTGATAGGTTTGAACGAGCCACGTACTTCGTCCGGTGCATTGGGCTTCAGATCAAACGTGTCCATGTGTGATGGACCGCCGTTGAGTTCGATAAAGATGGCTCGTTTGGCTCGGCCGCTTTCAATTTGGCCAGCGGCCGCCATGCGGTTGAAGTTGGTCATTGTCAAACCGCCCACGGTCAAGGCTCCCGCCTTCAGCATGTCGCGGCGACGAACGCCATCACAGGTACGATGAAATTTCATAGCTATTACTCTTTGAAGAATGTGTTCGCTGAATGAACTAGAAGTGTGGCGAGTTAGTGAGTGATGATGAATTCTTTGGTGTTGACCAAGGCCCAAAGCAGGCTTTGGATTCCATTGGCTGGAGTTTCTGACCCCTCAATGAACTCAATCGAAACTTTTGTCTCTTCGTTGTCGGGGAATCGACTCAGGGTTCGAAGATACGCGTCTTCAACTAAAGACTGCACTGTCTTGGTTTCCCCTGGCTTTGGACTAGCGACAGCAGGTGCAAGGTCGGCTTTCAGCCAAGCTTTGGGGTCGTCGATCAAGTCCTTCAGCGATGGCATCGCGAAGCCGTAGCTCTTGAACTTCGCAGCGGCCTTGCTGTACTGTTTACTTAATGAGGGACGATTGCGTTTTCTACGATCCTCAGGCATTTTGTTGAATGCGATGAGCCGATTGACGATTTGCTTCCGCATGTTGTGAGCCCCTCTTTCTTTTGCCAGTTGTCTTGGATCGGCTTTGCCTTTCGGGCCGGGGACGCCCATCGATTTGCACGCCTGGGCAACCCAGCCATCCTTGTCAGCAAGCCGCTGGTGCATGTCGCGATCATTTCGCAGGTAGATTGTTTGCAGCAAACTGGGGGAATCGCTGCGATCACAATCGCAATTGGATTCCCGAATCGATTGGCCAAAAACGCCAAGAGCGTAGTCCTGGTTGTTGCGTTGTTTGGCTTTGCCATCGGCGATCGCCATGGTGTCAACCACTTCACGAAGCTTGTCTACTTTTTGATCGGATCCTGTCGCCAGGATCACGCTGTCGTGAACCACTTCGGCTGGTAGACGCCGCGGAATGTGGTGCGAGAAGTTGATGCGATCCATCTGGTTCGAATCATTGGTGTCCGCACTGCGTTGGTACGCATCACTGGCAACGATTTCTCGATGCAACCACTTCAAGTCAAAGTCGTGAGCGATGAACTCGGTTGCCAAGTGATCCAGCAGTGGTGCATTGCTGGGCGGGTTGGCTAGGTTCATGTCGTCGGTTGGATCGACGATACCGATTCCGAAGTAATTGCTCCAGACGCGATTAACAATCGCTTTGGCAAAGTAAGGGTTGTTCTCGTCACGCAACCAATTCATCAGTGCTGGTCGCGGATCTTTGCTCAGTTCCAATGTTTCGCCGCCCAAGATCGTTCCCTTGGGAATGTTCAACGGCGCAACCTTGCGTCCTTTTTTCTTTGCGGTGGCGCGTTGCTTCTTGATCTTGTCACTTACTGAGCGTGTGTTGACCAGCAGTTCACCAAAAGGAACGACTTTTCCGTCCCTGGCGGCTGCGTAGACTGCTTTTCGTAAGTCACCTCCCCGGAGTTTTTTTCCCCCGGTCACATCAGCCAGTAGCTCTTTCTGAGTGTCTTTGGCATCCGGTGCGACCGCGTTTTGGTTGTACCGCATGGGGGTGAAAAGTTTGGCAAACTGATCGAAGTCATCCTTGGACCACTGATCGAACGGATGCTTGTGGCACTGGGCACATTCGATTCGGACTCCCAGAAACGTATAAGCGAATCCAATCGCTCGTTCTTCCGGTTTGGCGAAGTTACGTCGTGCCCAGAACAGTGGCATGCCCTCGCGTTGAGCAAAGATTTCTTCGTTGCCTGGCTTGCAGGCTTTGGTCATTTGTTCGCAGTAGTCGATGTAGCTCTCACCCTCGTTGCGGTTATTCGCTTCGACAATCCCTTTGATAATGTCATCGTAAGGCACGTTCTTTTCTAAGCGGACGCGAAGCCATTCATGCCAGATTCGCGTCCCCGCGCCTCGCACCGGAAGCGCGTTGTTAAGTTGCTCTTCGCTATTGCCGGTCCAGTCCGAAAAACGCGTCGCCCACCAAGCCGAGTAACCAGGCGATTGCAGCAGTTCTTCGACTAACGCTTGTCGTTTATTGGGGGACTTATCGGTGAGGAAATCACGTACACGATCACCCGTGGGTAGAATCCCTGTGATGTCCAGCGAGACGCGGCGAACGAACTCGCTGTCCGAGCAGAGCTTGGATGACTGCACGCCGAGTTTGTTCAGTTTTTGCTCGATCAGCCGATCGATTGGTTTGGTCGCGATGGTCGTTTGGATGGTCGGTCCGATAGGACGCAGTACGGGAACGGGGACTACGGCGTTGTCGTAGAAAACAACCAAGTGTGTGTCGCCTCGATCGCCAGATTTGACGAGACCGTTTTCGTCAACCTCGGCGATCGCTTCATCGTTGGAGCTGAATCGACAAATGTCGGTTACGTCTTCATAAGTGCCGTCTTCCCAGTGAGCAACCGCTTTAAGCTGGATCTGGTCTGAATCACTACGGAAGCGGAGTTCCGCGGGAACGATCTGCAATCGCTCCAGACGCAGCGGCTTTTCTCGATCCAGCTTCGCGCCGCTTTGAACCCAGCGGCGAAGTACGTGGTGTTGCCACGTGCCAACATCGAAGCGTTTGCCGCCTTCATGCATGTCGGCATCGCTGGGTTTGGCAAGAATCAAACTTTCATCGACATCATCCACATCGACACGTCCGGTTGCATCGTCCAGCATCGCCTTGTGGTCACCGCTGAAGTCATAGCCGAATAGCGAAAGCTGGAAATCACCACGGCCTTGAAAGGAACCGTGGCACGCGCGGCCGTTGCAGCCCAGGCGGCCCAACAAGGGGATCACGTGTTTTTGGAAATCGGGTACCGCCTGAGTGTCTGCCTGCGCAAATCGTTCGCTTAAAGGGGCAACCTTCGTCGGGCTCTTAGCGGCCTGAATGTTCGCGGCGACAGGCTCTGCCAAGCAGTCGTTTGCCAATGAGCCTGCCAGCAAGGATGTGCAGGCCACGGCGGTCGCCAAAAGAAAACTCGAGGAACCAGGGCGGTGAATTTGACGATGCATAGGTAATACCAAACGTGATAAACGGACGTCGTATTGGATGTTGGTGAATGACGCGATTGCTCGCGTCATTCCTTGGTTGGTTTCTTCGCAGCAGAAGGCTTTGCTTTTGCTGCGTTATTGGATTTTGATTTGGCAGCTTTCTTGCCGTTTTCAGGTTTCAGCCGACCAGCGTTTCGAAGCAGAACGGAGTACTTTTTTTCAAGTTGAACGCTACTGTCTTGCTTTAACGAACCCATTCGATTCTTTGCGGCGGTCAATTGTTCTTGTGCTCGGTCTGCGCGTTCTTTCAAGAGACGGACCGTGTAGTCCGCCTTGGCGATTTCCGCGCTCAATTGTCGTTGGACTGATTGGCGAAGTTGCTTGCGACCCGATTCACTGTCACGCACTTTCAATTTGGCGGCTAGGATTTTTACGCTCGCCTGCGACTTCAGCAGTTCCACCTCTATTTCGTACAGTTCTTCGTCGCGGCTTTTGGCGTATTCAAGTCGTTTGGCGGACTTGGCCAAGTCTCGAATCGCTAAATCATACTGTCGCTGATTGTCTGACTTGAGACGCTGCAGCAGTTTGCCAAGTTCGGGCAGGTGATTGCTGACAAGCTCCAAAGCACGTTGTTCAGATTGCCCCTTTTCGGATTGCCCCTTTACGTCTTGATCGTCCCTTGAGGCTCGCTTGGTACCAGTGCGTTTTGCTGGCGATAACGCGTCAGCGATTGACCGGTCATTCATGACAGGGTCAGCACCAAGGGCAGGTCGCCAAGCATCAGCAGAAATCAGGGAAAGCAAAGCGACGATGCAGATCAGTTGCGGTCGAATCAGACTAACCATCAATGGAGTCCCCTGATTCGATCGCGCCTGTGATCCAAGAAAGCGATGAATCATCCATCGCCGACTTCGTAAACGCGTCTGGGTCAGCATCAAAATCCAGTTCATCGTTCCAAAAGTGAATGTCCGTATTCGTGGTGGCCCAAGCTCTGGCGAGCATGTCTTCCTCCGTTTCAGCGGGCTGCGTGGGAAGAGCCGCGGCAATCGGATTCGTCTCACTGGACTGCTGGTAAAAAGACCAGCCGATAACAGCAGCCATTGCGGCGGCAATGGCCAGGACGGCACGTCGGTAACGAAAAGCTGGCTGGTGCGATGTGCGGGGAACCGGTAGCAGCGATTCAGAGGGCGAATCGATCACAGCTGCGTCCGGGTTGGTCGAACAGACCTCGCCGATCACGCAAAGCAATTCCGATTGATGTGAAAGTTCAGTCGCCAGACTTGCCGATGATAACAACCGAGATTCGAAGGTCCGGCGGTCAGCTTCAGATAGACCGTCCGAGAGATACAGCATGCACTGATCGCTGTCGCTTAGGTCTTTCGGCGAAGAGGTGTGGGGGTTCATGGAATCTTATTCGATTTCGTTTCTGATTTTTTCGAGTGCTCGTCGCATTCGCGTCAGTGCGGTGCCCAACGGGATGTTCAGGCGATCGGCGATTTGTTGGAACGTAAGGTTTTCGTCTAAACGCAGCTTGATGATTTGTCTTGTCGCGTCAGGCAATTGGTCGATGGCTTTCCGGGCCCGCTGAGCCGTCTCGGTTTGAATTAACATGGCAGCCGTGTCTTGTTCCATTGGAGGCTGCAAGCTGCCTGCGTGTTTCTCCAAAACACGTCCAGTCGTCGATCGGCGTCGCCAGATCAACGCGGCCTCATTACCGGCGACACGAAACAGCCACGCTTGTCGCACAGCTACCGGCACATCACGGGTGTTTTGGATCATCTTGACGTAGACAGCCTGCAAGCAGTCATCCACGTCGGCATCTTGTTTGAGGCGATTTCTCAGGAAACTTCTCAACCCGCCTTCGCATCGCTGGAAGACATCTCGCCATAGCTGAGCTTCGTCTTCAGGGCTTTCACCGTCTTCAGGGCTTTCACCGTCTTCGGGGCTTTCACCGTCTTCGGGGCTTTCACCGTCAGCGGTTGAAGGGGGGTGGGTCGAATCCATAAGGCCTGTAACAACAAAGATGCGCGGCGCGGCCGGCTTATTTCACGGACGAATGAAAAAAACGGATCATTGCGGCGGAATGGTTTCTTTGAGCATGCCCGTGGGCAGAAAGCAGCGGTGGGCTAAGGATACGCTTGGGAGCAGCATGAGTCCGCAAAAAGCTGGGTTTTGCAGGCGGCTGGGTGGGTTGATGAAGCATGCAGGTTGGAGTCTGCTTTGCCGCGTTGAAGCGAATCGGTTTTCGTTCAAAAAAACAGCGTTTCAACTGAGCCCACGATATCCGCTGAGTCACCGTCGTTCATCCTTATTGGTAGCAGTTTGATGACCTCCGAGAAAAAATCTGACAAGAAGTCTGGCAAAAACAGCGTCTGGCTCGGTTTTGACTTGGGTGGAACCAAGATGCTGACGGTCGCTTACGACGACAATTGGAAAGTACTTGGTCGCCGTCGTCGTAAGACGCGTGGTCGCGAAGGATCCGACCAGGGCATTGATCGCATTGCATCGACGCTGGACCGATTGCTTGATGAGTCGGAAATCAAGAAAGAGCAGATCGCTGGAATCGGGATTGGTTGTCCCGGTCCGATTGATCTTGAGAAAGGTTGCCTGCTTTCAACACCCAACCTGGGATGGAAGGATGTTGATGTCGCCGGAGTGCTTGGCGATCGATTCGGGTGTCCGATTGTGGTGCTTAACGATGTTGATGCAGGGGTCTTTGGTGAATACAGGTTCGGGGCGGCTAAGGAAGCACGCTGCGCCGTGGGGATTTTTCCGGGTACAGGCGTCGGAGGCGGTTGCGTTTACGAAGGCAATATTCTGCAAGGTGCCGGAATTAGTTGCATGGAAATTGGTCACACGCGGATTAGTGGCAGCAACAAGTCCAGCGGTTCCGCCTTTCCGGGATCACTGGAGGCCGAAGCCAGCCGGTTGACGATTGCCGCTGAAGCAGCCAAGGCAGCACATCGGGGCGATGCGCCTCACTTGTTTGAGGCCAACGGAACTGATCTAGCGAATATCAAGAGTGGCGCTTTGGCGGCATCGATCGAAAATGGAGACAAGGTGGTTCAGCGTTTAGTCGAAGAAGCAGCGACCACGATCGGCTACGCGGTTGCGAACGTCGTTCACCTTCTGGCTCCCGACAAGATTGTCCTGGGGGGAGGGCTCATCGAGGCGATGGAAGATCTGATCGTCAGCACCGTTCGCAAAACAGCACGCGCTAACTTGATGCCGGTCTATCGAGATCGATTTGAAGTTGTGGCAGCCAAGTTGGGCGATGACGCCGGGGTAATGGGGGCAGCAGCGTGGGCCAAGCGGCAGCTTTCTTAGCCGCCCCATCGCGCCAGTTCGAATCTTCTTGGTGGTTAGAAGGATTTTTCTTGGTCCAGCCATTGCAATCGCGATGGTTCAAGCGTTCCCGGAGGCCAGCAGCAGTCATCCACTTGGGGGGGTGTCGTGTTGTTTTGTGCTGGTTCGGTTTGTTTTCAATCTCAAGCCGTATGGCGAAAGAGCCTTCGTAACAGAGGGGGGCTTTCTTGTCAGTAGAACTCCTACAGCGTCGATTATCCGCAATTGCTTTGGTAGGGCATCTTTGTTTTTCTTGAATTGACTGTCCAGGTCGATGCCATTAACTTGATTCATGGTCGTAGCAATGCCCATTCCGCATTCGTTGCGATTTTCCTCATCTGCTTGTTCTTGACCCCACTGACCGCCGCGAATACGCGACGCGCGGGCCGAGCTCCTACTTCTCAATTGATCCTGCATTCGGAGACAACCAGTATGTCGCTACCGCGTTCATTCCAAGCCGGACTATCGTCCGCCTGTGTTCTGATACTCCTGGCATGTTCAAGCGTGAACGCTGGGACGTTTGAAACGCCCACCCGTGCCGCGATGACGGACACGATGGCTCGCGTCCGCGCGACACAGTTCCTGCAACGGGCCACGTTTGGGCCGACCAACAAAAGCGTCACCGAGCTTTCGGATCGCATGAAGCAGGTCGGCGTGAATGCGGCTTGCGAGGAGTGGATCGATGCTCAGTTTGCGATGGACTACACGTCGCACACCGACTTAGCGATCGCAATGTTGACCGAAGACGGTTGGGCTCCCGATGAAGGAAGCGTCGGTATCTCTCGCTATCGTGATCATGCTTGGTCACACGCAGCGATTGCAGCTCCTGACCAACTGAAGCAACGAATCGGCTGGGCTCTCTCTCAGATTCTGGTCGTCAATTCAACTCCTGCTGGCTTCAACAACAACCCGAATGACACGCGCGGAGATCCGCAGTGGTTGGGTCTTGCCCGCTACTACGACATGTTGCTGGAAAACAGCGATGATTCCTACCGTGAAGTACTAAACGACGTGACGTTCAGCCCCATCATGGGACTTTTCCTCAGCTCATTTCGCAACGGGAAAGGCAACGGTACGACGGTCTTTCCTGACGAGAACTACGCGCGTGAAATCATGCAGCTGTTCACAATTGGCTTGTACAAGCTTCGTCTCACGGGCGAGCTGAAGAAGGACGCCGCGGGAGATCCTATTCCCACTTATGACAACGAGACAATCAAAGAACTTGCTCAAGTCTTTACCGGATTGACCTACAACGGCAACACGAACTTCAATAACAACAATCGGTCGCTTTCGTTACCGATGACGATGTACAACCCCCAGCACGATCAATCCGACAAGTATCTGCTGGATGGGGAATTGTTGGATTGGGCGGACAAGACTGACGGCGAAGGCGAGATTCGTGCCGCCATCGATCACCTTTACATGAGCCCTAACATCGGGCCCTTCATTTCGCGATTGCTGATCCAGCGTTTGGTTCGGTCTAATCCATCAAAGGGCTACATCCGGCGTGTGGCGAAGGTCTTCAATGGCACTAGTTTGCAAGACCGTGGCGACATGAAAGCCGTAGTGAAGGCGATTTTGCTTGACCGTGAAGCGTGGAACTCAATTCGCTTGATTCGTCGTCGGGCAACTGACACGTTGCCGATGAGAGTGCATGTGCGCTCCACGGGCAGTGAACGTAATAAGATGGTGGAACCTGTTGTGATGTTCGCCGGATTCATTCGGCGTTTTGCGTCACCGGATGAAGGTCCTGTGACGACGGCAGACTACCGATTGCCACAGCGAAGTTACGACTGGATCCAGGCCGCTTACCGAGCCCCCAGTGTTTTCAACTTCTACCTGCCGAATTTCCAGCCTGCTGGACCGGTCACGAACGAAACTCCCAGCCGGCGAATTCCCAACGGCATCTTGGTTGCCCCCGAGTTCGAGCTGCTCACTTCGGTCGTGGCCAATCGATGGGCTAATCGATACCGCACGGAGATACGCCGTGGTTCAGTCGTATTGAATCAAATCAACAATGCGAAAGCTGGAAAGGTCGTGACCACGATTCCGTTGGATTTTTCGTTGGAAGACGGTCTGGCGGATGACCCTGCCGCACTGGCCGAACACTTGGATATGATTTTGTGTTCAGGCACGATGACGAACTCTTTCCGAAATGCAATTGTCGCAGCGTTGGAAGAAGAGGTTCCGCTGACGGGAACTGATGAGCAGATCGCAGTGAAGAAATTGGACCGCGCCAAAGGTGCGATCCTCTCGGTGCTCACCTCGCCTGCCAGTATGATCGTCGAATAGATGCGAGACGGTTGGATTCTCTTTTCTAAAAAACACTTATCAACGAGCTTACTGTCATGAACAATCAAAACCTGAACGACGCCGCATCGAAGATTCTTGATCCTTTCTCACGTCGTGGCTTCCTAAAGATGTCTGGCGGCTGTGCGTCGCTGACTTCGACGGCGTTGCTGTCCCAGCTGCTCAACATGCAGTTGACTCAGTCTGCTGCTGCGAATGATTCCGGAAACGACGACGATTACAAGGCTCTTGTCTGTGTATTCCTGCTCGGAGGCATCGACAGCTTTAACATGGTCACCCCTTACGACCAGACCGAGTACGACGAGTATTCATTGACGAGAGGTGGAACGGACTCGGCGAACGGAGGTCTCGCAATTGACCGTGGAGAGCTGCGACCCATCAATGCTGGAGGTGGCCGCCAGCTAGGCTTGCATCCGGGAATCGGAGGCGGCGTCGCAGGAGGCTACGCCGATGGAGTCGATGGTGGTCTGGAAAAACTCTACAACGACGGAAACGCAGCGATCATTTCAAACGTTGGCAGCCTTGTTGTGCCAACGACGAAAACGAATTATGGATCCGTTCAACGGCCGCTTGGTTTGTTCTCTCACGCAGACTTGGTGCGGCACTGGCAGACATCCGTGCCTGAGACTCGATCGTCCGTGACCGGTTGGGGTGGTCGCATGGCTGATTTGTTGGACTCAGCCAACAATCCCGATTCCACGATCTCAATGAACATCGCTCTCGGTTCACTGAATGTTTTTCAGACCGGTGACGCAGTGGTGCCATACGTTGTCAACAAAGGTAGCCTGAATGCAGACGGGACGCCCAATTCCAATGGAGGCGCGACAACGTTGTTCGGTTACGGGAATAACAACAATCAGGACAAGATCTACCGTCGTCTGACAAACCATATGTACCCGAGCGACGGGGATACGGAGCTGTCGGGTATCTACGGTGACTTGCTTCAACGCACGCTTGCGAAGTCGAAACGAATTAGCGTGGATGCTGCTCAGGCATTCAATGATGCGACAAGCGACGAACCTGTCACGATGTTTCCCAATTCCAACCTTTCGCTGCAACTGAAGAAGGTTGCTCAAACGATTGCGGCGCGGGATACAATCTGCCAAAAGCGTCAAGTCTTCTTTGTGACGGCTGGAGGATGGGATCACCACGCGAACCTGATCAATAACCAGGCAGCGATGCTCCCGGACATCAGTCAAGCCATCAAGGCGTTCTACGATGAAACCGTCGCCCTTGGCGTTCAGGACAAGGTGACGACGTTCACAGCATCTGACTTTGCCAGAACCTTGAATTCCAATGGGTCAGGTAGTGACCATGGTTGGGGTGGCAATCACTTCGTCGTCGGTGGTGCTGTGGATGGTGGAAAAGTCTATGGAGATTACCCCACAAGCTTGTTGCCAGGAAACGATCTGGATCTTGGTCGTGGGCGTTTGATTCCGACGATGTCGGTCGATGAGTACAACGCTGAATTGGCGCTGTGGTTCGGAGTCGGCAATAACAGCGATCTGGAAACGATCCTGCCAAACGTGCGAAACTTCTTTGGCTCAGGTGGAGGTAGCGCCCCAGTTGGATTCATGGGATGAGCCTACGGTTTTAACGGATATATCAGTTCGGGAGAGGAACGGACACATCTCGACCGAGGGCAAGGTATTTCTGGTTGACATTCTTCACGTGCGAACTTGAATGAAAGGATTCAAACAGACCCCATGCCCCGCTGTTCCCCTCTCGATCGAGATTCAGATGTCTATTCTCCGCCTTGTTCTTGTTATTGCCGCTCTGGGAAGCGTTAACACAGCCTCAGCTATCGTGACTACTTACACGGATAGCGGAATGTTTGAGTCCGATGTGGGGGCGGGTGCATTGACCACGGTCGATTTTGAGGGCATCACTACGGATGCCAATTTGGTGCTTTCCGACGGTGATAGCGCAACCATACCCGGTTTGACGTTCACGTACGGCGCGAGCTTAACTCCCGACACATTAGTTGTTACGGACGGAAGCGACATCGGTACAGATCCAACGACCACCTCCGAAGATTATTATCTAGGATCCAATGTTGCTGGGTCTGGTGACTTTTTTGAGTCGAATCACAGTTTCACTGTAACCTTCGACACAAATGTGACTGCTGTTGGACTTTCTGTCATTGTTCCGGCGGACTTCCCAGACGGCTTCTTCGACCCGGACGAGGTAACATTATCATTCGGCGGTGGAACTATCGGGAATATTCTCACGACAGATGTCGCACCGGACGGGACCAGTTTGTATTTTCTGGGGATTGAGGACACGGCAGGGACGTTCAACAGCTTCACCCTGACAGGCAACATTGCCGCTTTCGGATCAGACTTTGGCGTGGACGACATTCGGTTTGCACCAGTCGTTGCAGTTCCTGAACCAACTTCATTCGCAATCCTGTGTGTCGCTGGGGTCGGTATCTCGGTCAACCGACGGCGTCGCAAGTAGGCGGTGTCACCTGCTCGATCGCTAGTGAATTGCGATCATGCGGCTGCTCGACTCGCATACAGTTTTCGACGAAGACGCTTCCGCGTAAGTCATGACGGCAAGGCTTCAGGTATCTTTGCCTTGGGCAGGTTTTTGATGTCGATCGGTTTGATCCGGACATTGTCTTCCGACTCAGGAATCATGGGCATCTTTCCAGGTTTTGGGAAAGCCTTCTCGGGAATGTCATCCAGTTTTTCCTTGCGGTCTTTTTCCGCTAGTAGTGAATAGCCCTTCTGTTTGACGTCGTAACGTCCCCAGTAAACCTTTCGGACTGGGTTGTAGTAGTAGACGTAACGCGGTCTTGTTGGGTAGTGGATGCAGTAATGGTGCTTGTACGTCGGATACGTGACAACTGGCTTGTAGTAGTACGATGTGTAGTAATACGACGTGCTTTGGTTGTAGCTCCAAGAACCGTAGGATTGTCGATACGGACTTGCCGCATGCGATGCATCAGCAAAAACGACGGCCACGGAACCGGCGAAAAGCAATGCTGCGAAAAATCTCTGGCTGTTCTTCTGGCACATAAGTGATCTCCAAAGGTGTGTGATTGAGGTACTGGATGAAAGAACGCTCATTTCTGCCGAGTGTGACAGAGAAATGCGGGTCATTTCAAACTGTCTAGCCATGTCACTGCGTCCAATCTATCAATGCACATCCGTGCATCCATGCCGGAAATTCAATGGAGCGCCGCACTGTCGCGGATGGCAATTTCAATATTAAGCTATGTTCTGCTCAGATAACGGTTCGCATCCTGTCTAAAAACTTGCACCTTGTTGTCGTTTTTTGTCACAACGTTCGCTTAATGGCGTTTTGATTCTGAGACGCCTGTTCATCGCTTTAGATCTCAGGCAGATCCGCCGCACCGATGTTCTTCCACATCCTTAGGGTCATAGACCATGAGATTTGATTCACTCACTGAACCCTTCCGACCTCGATTCAGTTGTTTTGGCTTCGTTCTCCTAGCGATTGGTTTGCTGCTGGCTTTGCAGCCGAATCAGGGAGTTTCCGCCCAACCCCTATCTGAGTTGTCGGAGTCAGAATTGGCAACGCAGGCCAGGGACCTCCTGAAACAGCACTGCTATCGTTGTCACGGAGTCGAGAAAGAAGTGCCGGGATTAGATGTGCTGGATGTTGCAAAGCTAAAACTCAGCCGCAGTGACGAACCTGCTTATGTCGTTGCAGGTGATTCAACAGAGTCTTTGCTGTGGCAACGTGTTGGAGTCGATTTGGACATGCCGCCTGAGAGCATCAAAGATCGACCCACCGAATCCGAGTTGGCAATTCTAAAGAAGTGGATCGACACGGGAGCGGCTGTCGCTTTTCAAAAGCAACGCGAGCACATTGTCGAGAAATCGATCCTTCGGTTGATTCGCAACGACCTCCAGGATCAAAAACGCACGGACCGTAGGCACCTCAGGTACTTCAGCCTTCACCACTCGGCAAATAATTCGCGATTCGATGAAAGTGATTTGCGAATGTTCCGCGCCGCGCTATCGAAACTGCTAAACAGCACGTCACGCAACAGTTTTCTGACGCTGCCCGTGGCGGTTGGCGAGAGCGATAGATCGCCCGCGTCGAATCTGGTCTATCGAATCGACCTGCGTGATTTTGGTTGGTCGATCGATCAGTGGCAGACAGCGATTTCCGGATACCCGTATGGATTGTTGTTCAATGATCCAGAGTTGAAAGAAATGTCCGACGACGTGGACGAACTGATCGGCCCCGTGAATAGCGATGGAGTCCCGTACTTTCGCGTTGACTGGTTTGTCGCGACCGCATCGCGACCACCTGTCTACCATGAGCTGATAGGAACACCGCAAACAGCTCTTGAACTGGAGCAACGTCTGGGCGTCGATGTGCAGCGTGACTTTGTGCAAGATCGTTTGCAACGGGCAGGGTTCGCTAGCAGCGGAGTTAGCCGACACAACCGTTTGATTGATCGTCATGTCGGTGGGCAGACGAACTACTACTACAAGAGCTATGATTTTTCCAAGTCGTTCGGTCGATCATTGTTGGCTCGATTTCCACTCGGACCACGGTTTGATCGCAATGAATTTGCCGCTGACTTCGGCTTCGACCACGACGGTGGAGAAATCATCTACAGCATGACCAACGGCATGCAAGGCTACATGCTTGTCGACACTGTGGGGAATCGTATTGATGTCGGGCCCGTCGAAATCGTACGCGATCTGCGAGAAACAGCGGGTACGCCGGAAATTGTTAACGGAATCAGTTGCATCGGCTGTCATCGCAACGGCTTGTTAGATTTCACGAATGCGATCGATTCACGGCTGACGTTGACCGGCGAACAACGGAGTAAAGTGGATCGACTTTACATTGACGACGAGCGAATGGACAAGTTGGTGGCTACGGATAGCCAGCGATTTCTGACCGCATTGGACAAAGTGATCGGACCGTTTCTGAAGATTGATGAGGACGCGGAGAAGGATCTGCGTGCCTTTGCAGAGCCAGTCAGAGTGGTCACCGGTTGGTACAACCGAGACATGACGATCATTGACGCGGCTGCAGAAATGAACATTGAAGACTCCCAAGCGTTTGCCGCGTCAGTGGGTACCAACAACGAACTGCTTCGGATGGGTTTAGGGCCGCTCGTAATCGATCAAACTGTCCCACGGAAGATGTGGGACACCCTGGAGGAAAGTTCCGCGTCCGTCTTTCAGCGGGCAGCACTCGCGATTCGCTTGGGCACGGGGGTGGGACTGAGTGGAAACTGACTGAACGGAATTGACTGAACGAAATTGACTGAGCTGGGGCTCTTGTTTTGGGCCATCGCTTTCACAAATACAAAGACTGTCGTTTTATAAGGTATCGATTTCATGAAATATGTACTCCTCGCTGCGTTGGCAATTTTAGGCGTTCTTGCTCCCAGGGCGACTGCGCAAGATGGCGACATGTCACCCACATTTACATCGGCGATCGAATCGATTGGTGATGAGGTCGTCAAATACATTAAGGCTCAGCAAAACGATTCAGCGCAAATTGCCGTCGGAACCTTTGTGGGCCCCAGTCCCAGCAATTCGAACGCTGGCGTTCGTATCGTTGTTTCACTTCGCGAGTGCCTGCAAAAGTCGATGCGAGTTGCTGACAGTGGTTCCTACAATATTTCGGGAGAGTTTCGCGGTGAAAAAGTTGACGGAAAGTTTGTCACTGTCATCGAGACTGCGATTAAGGACGGGTTGGGAGCACAGCTTCACCGTCTTCGTAAAAAGGTGATTACAAACGAAGAAGAGGGCATCGCGTTCTTTGGGCCAACTAGTTTGGATCTTACTAGTCAGCCAAACACGACTCTGGTGAGTACCGGTGCGAAAAAGACCGAAGCGATCATCAATAGTATCGTTAGTCCAAGTGTTCATTTGGACGGCAACATCATTCGGCCCTCAGCAAATAGTCCCTATGGAATCGAAATTCAACGGAAGAGCGGGAGTAGCTACGAGGCGATGGCACTGCAGAATGACGGTCGACTTGCGAAAGTCGCCCTTGGTGAACATGACGTCTATTCGGTCCGGATTTTTAATGATTCCAAGAAACCCATCGGTGTGAAGTTAACGATCGATGGGATCAATGTTTTTGCCATGAGTGACAATCCGTCGTACCACGGAAAGGATGTGACGATGGCTCTGTGCCCCTGTTCCAAGTCTCGCATCAAGGGTTGGTACCTGACTGACAAGCATAGCGCGGAATTTCAGGTTGCCAAGTTCGGTGAAACGGCTGCTGCGAAGCTTGGCGCGTTTGAAAACATGGGCACCGTCACTGCCCGGTTCTTTGACGCCACGCCCAAAGGACCACTGAACTGCGCGCCTTGTGAGGATCCGACCGCAGGTGCGGGTGAGCAGACACGTAGCTTGGGAACCAAGCTGGGAAAGAAAACGAAGATGGACTACGGCCGGTTGGAGGTCTCCTTTGGACACTTGCTGGCGGCAGTCAGTGCTCGCTACGTCAAGTCAGATTTGCCGACTGACCTCCCGTCTCAGTAGTGACGCAGGCGAGAAACAAGGGCTATTTGCTGGACGTGAATTTCAGCAACAGCCAATCGCCAAGCCTGGGAAACGCGTGTCCCAGTGCGATCAGGATTCGCATGTGGCCAGGCAGCACAATGTCAGGCTTGCGTTTGGTGACACAGGTCATCACTGCGTCAGCGACACGTTGAGGAGGGATTCCTTTGACGCTTGTTCCTCCGCCGGGTTTTCTGGCTTGTTCCGGTAAGTCGTCGCTGATCTGTTTTTCGTATCTCTGGCCGGCGTCGTCACGTTGGATCGGGCCTGGGTTCACCAGGCCAACGTGAATGCCTTTGGGACGGAGTTCGAGTCGCAGTTGCTGCGTCATGCCAGCAAGTGCATGCTTCGCCGCCGAATACCCTCCGATATACCTCGCGCCTACTTTGGATGCCAAGGAGCCAATGTTGACAATGACGCCGCCAGAATCTTCCAGCATGGGAAGTGAAGCTTGGCAGCAGTGAAGGGCAGTGGTGACGTTTTGTCGAAAGAGTTCTTCCAGCGTCTCAGACTCCAATTGCTCAATCAAGCCTCGGTCACTTAAACCGACACAATTGACCAACACATCGAGTCGTTGGAACCTTGTTTTTACCGCTTGCGTGACGCGATGTGCTTCGGGAAGGGAAGCAAGGTTGGCACTGATTGAAGCGACAGTGTCCGATGATTCTGATCGAAGGCGATCGGTGGCTTCATCGAGACGCTGTTGGTCGCGACCAACAATCATGACTCGATAGCCGTTTTGCAAAAATGTCTGTGCCACGACCATGCCTAGCCCCGCCGAGCCTCCGGTAACCAAAGCGACAGGTAGCAAGTTTGCGGACATTGGGTGGAGCGTGTGGAAAACGGAGCAGGGCAGGGGAGTCTAACAGGATTGTCCCTTCAGGCGCGACGGCAGGCAAGTGTCGGCAACTTCTGTAGAATGCCGACTGGTTCATGTATTCCTGTATTTGACTAAGAATTCGCTTTGGGGTTTCCAAATGGTACGACCGTCGCTTGATGAAGCTAGAACGAAGATCGTCGCAACGGTGGGGCCAGCGTGTAGCAGTGTCGCTCAGCTTCGTGAGCTGATACAAGCTGGTGTAGATGTTTTTCGTGTCAACACTGCGCACGGGACACGAAAGGACCATGCAGATGTGGTGGCAAACATTCGTCAGGCCGCCGATCAAGAAGAATTTCAAGTTGGCGTATTGCTGGATTTGGCTGGACCAAAGATACGGATGGGCACTTTGTTGCAGGAACCGTTGCGGTGTGTGGTAGGAAAGACTCTTACCTTTATTCGAGGCGACACACCGCAGAGTTCCGATCAGATCCCAAGTACCTACAAAACGCTGATTGATGAATTAGAAGTAGACGACCGCGTCATGTTGGCCGATGGCACGGTGGCTCTGAAAGTGCAAAGCGTTTTACCTGATCAAGTTGTCTGTCGCATAACAGCGGGTGGCGAAATTCGTAGTCGCCAGGGAATCAATCTGCCGGGTGTCAAACTTTCCGTCTCTGCGATGCTACCCAAGGACATCGACAATGCGGTTTGGGCGGCCCAGCAAGGTATCGATTTCATCAGTCTCTCTTTTGTACGAAGCGCTGAAGATATTCTGCAGCTGAAAAAACTGTTGGCCGAGCATAATTCCCAGGCGATCGTGATCGCGAAGATTGAAAAACCCGAAGCGCTCGACAATCTGGACTCGATCGTTGACGCGACCGACGGCGTGATGGTGGCCCGTGGTGACTTAGGGGTCGAAATCGACGTCGCCGAAACGCCGGTGGCTCAAAAGCGGATCATTCGTGCTTGCCGCCGCAAAAACAAACCGGTTGTCGTTGCGACGCAAATGTTGGAGTCGATGCACCATAGCTCTCGTCCCACGCGCGCTGAGGCCAGCGATGTTGCCAACGCGATTCTGGATGGTGCAGATGCTTGCATGTTGAGCGGCGAGACGGCGGTGGGCGATCATCCTCCCAAGGCGGTCGAAATGATGAACCGAATCATGCTTTGTACCGAGCGCGAACTGAGGCACAGTATTGGGGACCGCAGCGTCACGGATCGAGTTCACCCGATTACCACCGCGGTGACTCATGCCGCGACAAACATCGCCGAGTCCATTGGAGCTCGGTTGATCGTCATCGCCACGCGAAGTGGCAGCACTGCGTGGGTCAAAAGTAAGAGCCGTAGTTTGGTGCCAACGATTGGCGTGAGCGATTCGCCGGAGACGTGTCGTCGATTGAATCTCTTGTGGGGAATTAAGCCGGTGCATGCTGAGAAGCTAAGCGACTCGCAAGCCTTCATTGATTTCATCTGTCAATGGGGACGTCAGCATGCCCAGCTAGAAGCGGGCGACCAAATCGTCTTTGTGACAGGAACCGGCGTCGTCAAGAAAGCACACAATCAATTGCTCGTCCACACCGTCGTCTGAAACGCGCAAACTACTACGTTGGCTGCATGACGGCGGCAATCACCCCACGCTTTGGGAGCGTGATTGCCCAGTGGGAGTTGACTCGTTGGCATTCAAGCCAGCCGCGAAACAGGGACGGCGCGGATCCAACAAGGGCGAGCATTTTTTGCGGTTCAAGAGTTCGCAAAACGAACCCATTCCTTGATTGGTTATCAATGCCCGCTCGGCACTGCTGATCGGCAATACCCAAAGCAATTGAACCGGTTCGTCGTGCAATGCTAGGGTATTGGTGAGTTTCGAGTCGGTGGAAATGGGAGACACCATGAACGCAAATCCGTCTAGGACCGCGTCTGCGAAGACAGGCTTTGCTGGGTCTCCATTTGCCATCGTTGCTCCGTACCAGAATCCACGTTGCCCTGACGTCACAATCGACGCCAACGACTTTAGTATGCCGATGTGTTGGGCGTCCGGTTCGCGAACGTAAAGCACAAACTCCGCACGAACCTTGGGGAGCTTCTTGCTGGGCATGTCTATCAACACGTCGCTGACGCCGTTGGTTACCAAAGTTGCGAACGGTCGTTCAGGGCTTCCCGGATGAAGGCAGACATCGACGTGTGAATCTTCTTTTCGGTTTTCGTCGTTGATATTTAAGAGTTGGCCGAAGTGCTGGAAGTACGCAGCACGTCGTTGTTGATTTGCTGGGGGCTGAATCTCCGCGATTTTCGGCACGCGACCAACGATTGGTAGCTCTTGAATAACGGGGAGTTTCTTGTCGACTACGTCCGCACGCCGAAGAGGTAGATCTACCAACCGTGGTAGCGAACCTGACAAAGGAATCTCGCGAACGACCGGCAGATGAATGGCGACGACATCGCAGCGGCGCGGAGGGATGTCAGACAGATTGGGAAGCACGCCGAACAGCGGGATTTCTATAATGACCGGCAAGCTGACTTGTATCACGTCCGCACGTCTGAGTGGCAGATCGCAAAAGCGAGGTATCGGTCCTGGAATGGGCAATTCTTGAACGATCGGAAGCGAAGCAGTAGCGAACGCAGGCTTACGTTGCGGCTCAAGATCCACGCTCGCTATGGCTGTGAATTCGATGCCCGGTACTCGTTTCGCTTTGATCCAGGTCGTTCGATCATGGCTGACCGCAGCATTGCGAGGGATCTTTCCCTCGCATGCCCAGCGGAAAAGACGTTTGGTCACAATGGGACCGATCACCCGCCTCTTTGTTTTCACGTACCACTGCTCAGGCAGGCTTTCTGGGAAGGCGATTTTATTGGACTTAGCAGAAGTTTGCGACTGCGAGTGTGGCGTCGCGAACTCGAGTCCAGCCAGCTTCTTGGCTTTGAACCAGTTCTCTCCATCTTGGCTGATGGCAGTGTTGGGAGGCATCTTCCCATCACGAGCCAGCCGGCGCAATACGCGCGTGCGAAACGGGCCTTTAAAGCCGTTGGTCGATTTGATGTACCATTTTCGCGGCATGTTGGAAGGCAAGCACTGTGAGCAAGCAAATAGAAGCGACTTGCTGAATCCAATCGCGATCAGCAATTACAACGCCGAACCTCGATTGTAGTTCCCGTACTCAAGAATGGCTCGCCTCAGCGCCTCTGGGTCTAGGCTGAGAACTTCCACCCAGCCTCTTCTCCCTGATAATCGGATTTGCCGACATCAAACGGGAACTACGATGCAGGAGCTTCCTTCGTGAGAATCACCAAATTGACCGATCCCGTCACTTGCGGAAGACGGTTGCTTTGCGGACTTAGGCCAATGCTGATGACGTTTTGAACCCGAAGGAACTCGGTAATCTCGACCGAGATGGGCGAGGGGCCTGTCGGAATCGGGCTCTGATTGATCGATAGCGATTCCAGTTGACCCTCCCATGACTCGATCTCCAGACGAACAACGCAGTTGGGCGTCAGGGAGGTGGGGCGGTTGAAGCGGCGCTGATAGACAGCTTTGTGATCCGAAAGATCCTCCATCGGTTCAGGGACGCTGACTTTCACGGCTGCCGTCTCAGTGACTCGCTGGGAGCTTGAATCGACAATCCGTAGCGTCTTTTCCCATGGATAACGCAATCGAATGGTGTGGGAGGCGGGATGATTGATGGGACTGTCCATGAAAAAGCCCGGCTGACTTTTTAGCCAACCGGGCGGGTGAGGGATATGTCGCCCGGCCGGGCAAAAGACTCGGCCGTTCGTTTGAGCAAAGACTTATACGCCTTGCGAAAGAACTTCGTCGATCGCGTTGCGGTAGGTCGCGAATTCTTGCGAAAGCTCAGCTTCGGTCAAGTCGACGAAGACAAAGTCTTCTAGGCCACCGAAGAATTGAACGGCAGTACCGTCTCTGCTGACAACGAATTGATCTTCGCTGAGTCGAGCCGAGCGGATATCACCATCATCTTCTAAGACGGTAAGCAACGCCGCGTCCTGGCTTTCATTCATTGAAAGTTCGGCAAACCGGACTCCGTCTAGGCCCAAACCAGCGATGAAGAGTTCTTGATTGCCAGCTGCGTCCAACAAGGCCGAACCGCCTTGAATTCCACCATTGCTCATCGCTGACATGTCTTCGTTACCGGCCAAATACGAACTGGCCAGGATATCCATGTTGGAAATGGCTCCCTGAACTCCAATGATGCTTACTACCGGCCCAGGGATCGCTCCGCTGCCAGAAGAAGTTCCGGTGAAGCTGGTGTCACCGTTGACCATGACACCGCTAGGAAGCGTGTAATCGATCGTATATGCCCCTGCCGGAACATTGGCGAAGGAGTAGTTGCCTTGCAGGTCAGTTGACGTTGAACGTGCTGAACCCGTCGAAGGCGTCAAGGTTACCGTGACGCCCGCGTAGGCTGGCTCTCCAGGCCCTCTGACACCGTCGCGAATTGGCGTGGCACCGCGGATCACTTCTTCGATGTTGTTGATGCGATCCTCGAACACTTGGCCACTGATGGTCGATCCGTCTCCGGTCACTTCGTCAGCACCGTTGATGGTGATGGTGGCTGTCTGAGCAACGACACCGCCGTTACCGTCAGAGATGTTGTAGGTGTAGCTGATGACCGCAGTCTCGCCGTCAGCTAGTCCACCGTAAGCACTTGGATTCACAGTCAAGGTGTTTCCATTGACGGTGATGCCAACGTCATTTCCTGTGGCGACTAAGTTCTGGACTGTCAGTGCATCGCCGTCAGCATCACTAGCGCCCGAGAGCAGGTTGACCGTTCCATTGGCAGCATCTTCGCTGAACGTTGCAGTAACAGGATCCTGGACTGTGGGAGCATTGTTGTTGATGACATCATCGACGCCTGTGATGTTAATGGTAGCTGTTTGTGCAACGGAGCCACCATTGCCATCGCTGATCGTGTAGGAGTAAACAATCTGCTCCGTCTCGCCTGTGTCCAAAGAGGAGTAGGCGGATGGATCGATTGTCAGCGTCGTTCCGCTGACTGTCGCTCCGGCGGTGCTACCAGTGACGCCGTTAATCGTGACGTTAAACGCGTCGCCATCGGCATCGACCGCACCTTGAATCAGGTTGACGGTCTGTGTGGGATCATTTTCACTGAAGGTTTCGGAAAGGGCGTCGCCCACCGTTGGGGCATTGTTGCCTCCGCCCGCGTTGCCTTCGCCATTGATTGTGATGGTGGCGACCTGGCTGACGTTCCCACCGTTGTTGTCGGTGATTGTGTAATTGACGGTCGCCGTTGCGGTTTCGCCTGTATTCAACGAAGCGTATGCACTTGGGTTCACAACAAGATTGTTTCCTGAGATGGAAACGCCTTGCGTGTCACCAGACAGGGAGGCACCAGCGACCACACTGAGAACATCACCCGTGTCCACGTCGCTGGCTCCAGTGAGCAGACTGACGCTTGTCGTGCTGTCCGATTCGTTGAAGGTTTGTGAAACCTCTCCAGCGACTATGGGCGCGTCATTGGCACCGTTGAACGTGACAGTGACTGCCTGGGAAACGGTTCCACCATTGCCGTCGATGATGCTGTAGGTTGCGGTAACCGTATTGGTGGTGTTCACCGCAAGCGAGTTGTATTCACTTGGAGTAACGTTGAGAGAGTTACCCACACGTGTGACACCAGCACTGTTCGCGCTGGTGATTTGAAAGCCTGAGACGCTTAACATGTCGCCGGCATCTGGGTCCGATGCACCAGTGAGTAGATCGAACGTGCTGGTTGTGTCGCTGTCATCTTCGCTGAAGCTGACGGCTAGCGGCGTTGTTTGGACAACTGGATTGGAGTTGCCGACAACATCGGTGATGCCCGTGATTGTGACGGTTGCGGACGAACTGACGGTGCCGCCATTTCCATCCGTGATCATGAAGCTGTAAGTGGCCTGTGCTTGTTCTCCGTCGTCGAGAATGTCGCCATACGCCTGTGGCGTAACGTTCAATATGCCGTTGGCTTCATCAATCGTGATCCCTCTGTTGTCACCACCTGCGTTTAGCGAGACGCTTCCTGTGACGATGCTGAGGTTGTCGTCATCCGCGTCAGTCGCGTTGGCCAAAAGATTGACTGTGCCAGGGTTATCGTCTTCGGTAAACATCGCAGTCACCGGGGCACCTGGACTAGGCGCGGTGTTGGCAGTATCGACTCCGTTGATCGTGATAGTTGCCATGTGTGGCACCGAGCCACCGTTGCCATCGATGACATTGTACGAATAGGTGATGGTCGCGCTTTCTCCGGTGTTGAGCGCCGCGTACGCTGCCGGATTGATGGTAACGATGTTGCCGTTGCGTGTTGTTCCCGAAGAAGTGTCCCCAGAAACGCTCACCGTTGCTGGATCGACGTTCAGCGTGTCGCCATCAGCATCTGTCACACCGTCCGTCAAATTCAAGGTCGCGGTTGCATCACTTTCAGAGAACATCCGCGTCAAACCTCCACCAACGATCACTGGAGGCGTGTTGACTGCAACGCCTGTTGTGACGAGTGAAACCCGTGAGTCAGCACCCAGGGTCACCAAGCTCTCATCCACACGCCCCTGCTCGCGGAAGAGAAGTAGGTATTCGTTCTTCTCGGTTGTGGGATCAGGAATTTCAATTCCGACGTTGATGGGGTCAGCCGCTGTAACGGACGAGTCCAAGAAGACACGCACGCTGTACGATTCCATCGGTTCGTTGGTCGGAAGCGAACGTCCGATCTTCTCTGGCACGCTCAAAGAGGCACCCTCAAGCGTCGCACCTACGGCGATGTATCCCGCAGATTCATTGAAGTCGCCTTCGGGGTTGAATCCATAGACGTCTTGGTTGTTGAAGAAGCGATTGCGGAAATCAATATTGAACGGGATCGCGTCTCCGTTGATCGAACCATCTGAGTTTACGGGCGAAACGCTAAAGGAGGTGACGTCACCTTCCGCTGCGTTGCCGCTTGCGTCCGTCAAGTTGTCAGCCACCGAGATGTTAGGCAGGTCAACATTCAGGAAATTGGGATTGGCGAAGTCGGTGTACTGAATCTGAAAGCGGAATGGAGCCGTGCTGCTGGTCGGCAAGACCAAGGTCACATTGAACTCACTCGCGTCGTAACCAAACGCTTCAAGTGCATCCCCAACGGACCCTTCTGGATTGCCGACAAGATCGGAGCGACTAATCGTAAACTCTGTTGCGTTGCCTTCCTGGCTGAACGTGTAGCTTCCTGAGAGGCTATTGTCGTTGAGCGCCTGGTCAAACGCGAGTTCTTGGAACTCTGTCAGCACAGGAGTCAAAACACCCGAGTCTACGTCATCACCTTCAGACGCAACAACGTTGCCATTCGCGTTTAGGTCTTGGCCTGTTTGCAGATTCAAAAACTGGGTGAAGACACCCGCTGCACCTAGACCCCGTAAATCGTTGTAGCCAACTTCCAGCTGGAAGATTTGGTTCACATCAACTGCGATGTTGCCCGTTGCGTCCGGAGCGATCAGGTTGTCATCCAGATCGCGTGCGTTCAATGTGAACTCAACGATCGGGTCCATTGCGTGAGGACCGTTTTCGTTCAGGTCGTTAATGACCATCAATGCATCAGCTGGCGTTAGCTCCAGGTCATTGTTGACATCGACTTTGAACTCGATGGGTTCCTGACTTTCACCCTGCGCCGCTCCACCAAGAGTCTGCTTTTCAGCAAGCGCGTTGAGCACAACCAGGATGTCGCCGGGCGTCACCCAGCCATCCGCATTGGCGTCCACCCCTGACAAGCCATTGTGGTGAGGGTTCACATCGGGGCGTAACAAGTCACCCGCTAGAAGCTCTCGCTTCTCCAACGCTTCGCTTCGTAAACGGCGCTGCTTGGATTGTTTGTCGTGAGGCCGTTGTCGCCGCTTGGAAGATCCAAACCATTGGGTAGGACGAAGCATGTGGCGCAAATTTTTCATCTCGTAGTCTCGGTAGATGAAGAGGTTGAACGGGTAGATGATTGCATAGCCGATTTCGCACGGTGGGCGGCCCGAATCCCAACTAGGGACGGAGGCATCTTAGTTATCGTCAGCGCGAAAAGCCGCTAAAATCAGAATAGAGAGCCTATCTTATCTGGTTGGCCTGTTTTATCAATGTTGTTGCAGCTAATTGTTGACTTCAATGCGCAGTTGGTTAGAGCGACCATTGGCTTTTCAGTTCCTCGAAATTCCCGTCAAAACCGTCACGAAGTGTCTCTAGGTCAGTCGTTTCAGCGGATGATTTTCTCTTCAATTGCTCGCTTTGTCCCGGAAATCCGGGCTTCTCCAGAATTTCTTTTCGTTCCATCGAATCCTCAGAGTCCGAAAAAACAACTCCGGCTCTCTGACTATCGGTACTGAGGTTGCCGATTCTTTCACCTTGGGTGGTGCTACCCGCAGAGTTGAACATCTGCTGAAAAACGCCGCTTTTTGCGGTGGAAGACGGCGTGTCCGCAACGATTTGCGAGATCGCAATGTCATGATTGGACGTCAATTTGCTCGACATCTGCAAATCAGGCCGATCGCCAGCAGCTAGATGGGTCTCGGATCGAGTGCCAAGCTTTGCTTCTCTTTTTTGGTGGGGGGCGTTGACTAGCTCGCCCTGCCCGGAATCGCCCGTGTTTTCAGAGAGGTAGTTGATTACCAGTAGAACGTCCAAGGGAGAGACGATTCCGTCATTGTTGACATCAACCTTTGGGCCTGTGACCTCGTCTTGCCCCAGGATTCGCGTCCCCTTGTCTGCCAGGTCGTTGATCACGGCCAATATATCCGCTGGTGTCACATCGGCTTGCTGGTCCGTGTTGAAGGCTAAATCAACATTATGAAGCGGGCTGTCGGTTACTTTGGCGGCAATTGGGATTGATTCGGGCGTGCTGCCGGATGCTTGAACCCGAAACGTCGAACTCTCGAATTGGTGAATCAGGTTTTGTGCTGCTATTTCCAGCTCGTAGTCACCCGGTACCAAATTGGAAAATCGCCAAACGCCGTCATCATCCGTCGTCACCGTATCGGTAAAACCAAATGACAGATCGCTAATGGCAATGTCTGATCTTGCATGCCCCAAAACGCGAACGTTGGCGATGCGGCCCAGTGGGTCCTGAATCATCACGTTTTCGGCAGCGCCAGGACTGATTCGATTTGACGTGGTTCTTGAAAGTAGGTTGCCAGTCTCGTCGTAAGCTTCAATCCGCGCGTAAGATCCGCTTTCCAAACCATCGTCTAAACCGACAACAGAGACCTCGACTTCGCCAACGGTTTGGTCGAATGTCGCCTGCAAGTAGACAGAATCACCCCAAGCGTCCTCGAATCGATCAAACGTAAAGTTTCGTGCGAAGAACACGCGTTGGTCAGGATTGTCGATCGCGGTCGACGCGTAAACTTGATCGTTGAACTGACCACCGACTGCCGTCAAAGTCACGCCTGGGATGGACGATGGTATCGCACCGTCATAATCGCTTGCCGACAGGCTGCCGCCGAAGAGTGATGCACCGTCAGTGTGCGTCAACGTAGCTGATGTATTGGCGAGAAGTGGTTCGTTTAGGCCGCGCTGCCCGTCTTCGTCTTCGTCAATGAACGCGTAGCCCTGCAGGGCTCCATCGGAGATCGCCGGAGCTGTGCTTGTTCCCTCGACGATTGGACTCTGCGTCACCAGCAACTCACCTTGCGCGTCGTCCAGCAGTGTATCGACAACGCGCAGCTGGATCGTGTCAAACTGCTGGGTAATCGGGATCTGCAAGTCAATCAGCGTTTCTTGTTGGCCAAATTGCTGCGCCGTTTGCCAGGCCCCGTCGTCAAGGCGGTATTCCAACCGGTCGATTTCGTTCAGTGTTATGTCGCTGCGAAAGCTTCTGGAATTTTGATTCAGCGACGCGACAGCGCTCGCAGATCCGTTGACGTGATAAACGGACGACTCGGCGTCAAAGTAACCCGAAATATCTAAGTCCAACGGCACATCGGCCAGATCAAAAACACCATCGCCATCGCTGTCACGCCATCCGATCAGTTCGAGCGTTCGAGGTGATGAGATGCCTTGTTGAAAAGCCTGCACCGTGGGGACCCCACCGCGCATGATACTGGGTTCTTGTTCCAAGTCTGGATTGTCGAACGCGTTGATATTTTGCGCGTTGTAGTAACCTGCGCGATCGGTGTAGGAGCCGCCGCCAGGGTACTCGTCACGGGCCCAGAAGATATGGCCTATCTCATGAGCGATGGTCGATGTTGGTCGTGAATTTGGAGTCACGATGTACAGGCCACCTGAATACGCAAATGCGCCCGCGAAATCTCCTGATGTGTCAAAGAAGCCATCTGGGTCTTCCGATGCATCGACCATAAAGATGGTGAACGCCCAGTCGGTTTGGTGCTCCGGCGCGTTGCGTTGTCGATCGTTGAAACGAAGCATTCCATGATTGACGGATGTCGAATCACCCAGCCCTTGATCGACCAGAAACTCACTCACGTAACGCCCAAACGTTTGGCTGGTGCTGGAGATGGGCTCGAAGCGAGTCTCGAAGGGATCCCGCGCAAAGGTATCATCGATGACAAAATCTAGTTTGTGTTTATCGGTGATCGTCCCAAGGAGCGTGCTCCACCATTGCAAGCTTTCATCGATCGAATCTAAGGCATCGGTGATTTCTTGCTCGGTCCAGTCTTCGGTGTGATTCTCCGAACTACCATCGCTTTCAAAGAAGACGGGAGTAACTGTCACGGTTCCAAGAAAAAACTCACCCGTGTCCAGGTCCGTCGCACCTAGCGGATCGGCAGCCAGAAGTTGCCGAGATTCAAGTTTTTCAACTCGTGCGATCCTCGAGTGCTTCGCCAGCTGACGGCGCGGACGTTTCGATCGGGAACGAATAAAGCTCATGCAGCTATCAAGTGCAGGCGGGCGAAAAGGGGAGGTCTCAGTTTAGAAAAGAAGACCAACTAAACATCTTGATCGGCTCGAAAAGACCGATCTATCGATTAGACGTTGCTTAACCGGAAAAGTCTCGCTGAGACGCGAGATTTTACAATTACGACAATTGCCACGCTAATATTTATCCGGCCAAACACAGGCTTGGTAGCGACGAGAGCCTTGTAGCGGTGCACGAATGACCACCTCCCGTTGGGTTTCCCCCAAGCCGTTTCGGTTTACAGGTCAGCGAACAAGCGATCCAAGTTGGCGTTGTCGTCCTGGTTGACCAAGTCACTGTCTTGATCGGCTGCTTGTCGGGCCGCGTTGGTGTCTTCCGCCAAGTCATCGACCATGGAATCAAGACTTATCCCGGCAGCAGGATCAAACACACTCTGGACATCCGTTGGAGTTCCCAACGAAGTGGCAGCTGGTTCGCCATTCAATGTTTCACCAGTCAGTGCGTCGTTTATCAGTGCATCGTTTATCAGTGCATCGCCTACCAATGTGGTTGCACCCGCCAAAACGCCCCCTGACGCTACTGGCAGGAAGCCAGAAGCGACTTGGGCCGACTGGATCAATTCCCCTTGTGGAGCCGATTCGCCATTGCCTTCTTGATCGCCGCCGAATTCAGCAAGGAAGTTAATGACATCCAGTATGTCACTTGGCGTGACGGAACCATCTGCGTTCACGTCAGGGAACTGAGGCATGTTGTCGGGCAACGGACCACTGAGATCGAGCGTGGTTTGACCCGTCGGTAGGTCGGCCAGCAGGTTGATTACCTCCAGGACATCCAGCGGCGTAACCACGCCTGTCGCATTGACGTCGGAGGCGTTGGTTGGGTTTTGGAACGGATTATTGGTGACGATTAACCGATAGTCTTCGATTTCACCTGCGACGGCACCGCCGCCAAGAGCTGTGATCGATCCATTAGGGCCATTGATATCAACTTCACTCAATCGGAATCGAGCATAGGTTTCACCCAGTTGGGCATCGGCTGGAACTTTGATCGTGACCGCATTGTTTCCGTTACCAAGCGGGCTGCGTCCCGTGTTAATGGAGCCAAAACGACTTCGTTCGATATCATTGTTCTCAAAAATGCCATCGCCATCCCAGTCGAACCAAGCATCAAGATAGACGGTCCGACCATCGGGATTCGTTACTGACTGAACATCGGGGACGTTCAGATTGATCGACAAATTTGGTATTTGGAATCCGGCTTGAACTGTCGCAGGAATTGCGATGCCATCATCATCATCGGCGTTGATCAGCTTGGCGTCAGAGTCAGGCGAAGCAAGAGATCCAAGGGAGAAGTCCGCATCGACCGCGTGCGTTGGTCCGTTGTCGACTTGCAGTGAACTGTAGGGTGATGGCGCATCACCGAAGTCGAAACCACTGCCGATGAAGATTGTCAGCTCAGTGCGACCATCGGAATTGTTGCTTTGCAGTTGGTTACCGACTTCGTCTTGAATCGTTTGCAGATTGACGACGCCGATGCCATTGATGCCGCCTGTGCCTTCGATAAAGACACGCGTGTCGATCAGGGTTGTCGAGACGCCCGTAATCTGCTGAGCGTCAATAACGGACTTGATAAGCGTTGCGATTTCGGTGGCTTCCAAATCAATGGGGACGTTGATTGGGATTGTTGCCACGTCGCCGGGAACACCAATTTGCGTAAGCGTCGAGTTATCAACGACGAGCGAGTAATTGGCATCGCCACCCAGGAACACACGTCCCGCACCGACATTGGACGGATTGAGGCCAAGCCCTGTTCCGCCCACGACCCGAACGATTTCATTGGCAATGCCGTCTAGCGAAGGATTGCCCGCGATCGAAACGGCAACCGCGTCTTCGGTGTTGATGACGCCATCGTTATCAAATTCAAACGTGACAGAATCAATCGCGCCACGACGGATCGTGAAGGTTTGGCCATCGACAATCGACGTAGCCGGAGCAGCAAGCTCGAACGGAATTTGAATGCCAAAGCCAGTCGACGTTCCAATGCTACCGGTCACCGGTGCAAAATTGCTGTTGGTAGTAACAAAAGACCGAGGTGATCCGCCGAGCAGTTGAAGTCGAGTCCGATTCACCGAAGCGGTAAACGTCAGTGCGGCATTGGCATTGATCGCGTTGGCAACTGCTTGTGCGATCTGCTGTGGTGTGCTTGCTGGTGGAATTGCAACGGGGATGTTGTCGCTGTTGAACACGTCGTCCGTGTTCAACTCATAAGTGAAAATCGCATTTCCATCGTAGACTTCAATCTCGATCCCGTCGGCGAACGGGCCGGTTAGGCTCGCGCTGAACCCAACCTGAATACCAAGCTCATACTCGAATGAAGTCGTCTGTCCTTGGTTGTCTTGAATGTTGAGTACACCACCGTCAGTGTAAGCGTCACCGCGAACCGCGGTGACAACTGCATCGGAGCTGTCCACCATTCGAATGACGTAGGTTGAATCTTGTTCCCAGACGCCCGCAATCGGGGTCAATCGGATGATGTTCGTGCTCGGGTTGTAGCCGAATCGATAGTCGATGCCTTCGACTAAAGCGACATTGTCTTTGATTAGCAGCAAGGCGCCGCTGTCAATGGATCGATCATCAACGCCGGTGCCAGGGGTCACGTCAGCTGGTGCGAGACCGTCAACTAATTGAACCTCGAAGAACGCAGGTGCCGTGCCTAATACATTGACGACGCCGGCACCGATGCCGATGCCTGGTGCGCGTGGCGAGAGCAGGACGGCACGTGGGCCAGCTAAGTCACCACGATCTGAAGCTCCGCGATCCTTGAACACGTCTTCACCCAGTCCGCCCGGTGGCTCCACATTCGGATCATCAACGCGCAGTTGCCCATTGACGTCCAAGCGAGGCGCTTGGATTGGAGAAGGCGGAATGCCAAGTGGATTGCGCACCGTCGTCAAACTTGATCGATCTTCCAGTGAGTCAATCGAACTGTCGATAATGCTTGCACCTGCAGCGGGAGCAAATACTAAGTCAGCGGCGCCGACGAACACGACTTCCGATGGAGAGACAACTTGAGAAAACTGACCCAAAGTGACTCCCGCTGGCACATCCTCTGTGTTGCGATAGTAGCTGTTTCCACCCAACACCAAGCTGGCATTGGTTGGGTCAACGACCACGCCGCTTTCAGTATTGGAGATGACGTTGTTCAACAAAGTAGGGGCCGCGTTGCCGACGATATTGACACCGATTCCACCAGGATCAAACGCATCGACCGGTACGGTGCTGAGTGCACCGATGGCGTCGATATCTGCGCCCAATTGTGCGATGTCATTGTCGCCCTGACGCAAGTCGGTCAGGCGAACGAAAGCGAATCGATCCTGAAGCCCGAATCCAAATTGGTCGATGTCCAGGCGGTTTGTTAGACCGCCCAGCACGCCGACTTGGAAGAAGTCGACTCCGTCGCGGCTGATTTCGACACGGACTGATTCGACGGCACCCGATTCAAAGACGATAAGATCCGGTTGAGCGTCACCGCTACCGGTCAACAAGTTATCGGTGAACTCAACGGTGACAGATCCACCAAGCCCAAGCGAAAGCGTTGTGTCACCATTTTCCGGCTCCGGACCACGTCCGGGACCATCTGGGACACCCAAGATCGTTGACTGTACTTGGAAGTTAAACGTCGGTGGCGCGCCACCGCCGTTTGGAATGTAGCTGACAACAGAATCTGCAAACGAAATGTTGCCTTGATCGAAAAGGACTCCATTGACGATTGCCGTTGGAGACTGGGTTCCAGCCGAAATGCGACCGCCAATGAACGTGTTGTTGACAATCCGTTCAAAGGGAACCGGATCATTTCCTGTTTCATTCAGCCCCGGTGTAAAGCCTGTTACTTGTAGTCCACCCGTCCCGTTAAAGGCGAAGACATTGCTTTGAACGACAACGCCGGGGACCAAGCTCTCTGAATTCAGTTCGATCAGATTTCGCGGGTAGCGTACAACGGACTCGGTCGTCGTTCCATTAATGTCGGTCGTGACATCATGTGAGATGTCGATGCCGTACTCCAGGTTGTTCAGGAAGCGGCTATTCTCGACAAGAATGACTCCTTGGCTTTCGCGATCGCGGTTCTCGTCGCCTCGGAACTCACTCAGGCTAACTTCGGCCAGCGAATTGTCGTTGTCCGTTACAACCACGTCACCGTACAGATTGATACGCGGGTCAATGGTTGCATCAACGCCACTTGACTGAAGCGCAGGAACATCAATCAGTGATTGCACGTCTGTCCGGTTAACCGCTGCGATGATGCTTTGGGCAACCTCGGTTGCAGTCTGCGGACGGATGACGCCAGTGCCTGCGACTGGCAGTCCTGTGATCGGATCGATTGTTTCGGTGCCTGGTTCGACCGCCAGGAGTGTATAAGGAATGCTAACGCTGCCCGGCGTGACGCCGCTGTTCGACTCAATCAGGTCAAATTCAAACGAAACAAGCGATCGCCCGTCGAAGATCGTGAAAGAGGCGCCGTCTCGGATTTCGCTTGCGCTACGAGCCACGATCGATCGCGCTGAACCAGCCAGCCGTTCGTTGGTGTCATAAGTTCGGAATGCGAATGGTAATAAAGCCCCTGCAACGACGTACTCGCTGGCGTCACGGATTTCGACCTGATACGAACCTGTTTGCAGCAAGCTGACAGGATCGCCCGGGTCGGAGATGTCCCGCAAACCATTCGCGATGAACTCTGTGTCAACCACGTTGGAGCCAGTCGCGACCTCGCCTCGTTCGGCAAATCCGATGATGAAATCGTCCAGGTAAATTCCCTCGAAGTCATTGTCTTGGCTGCTCTCTGCCAAGTTGCCATCGATGTTCGGGAAATCGCGGGTAGTGTAGGCATCGCCGGAGCGATCTTCGGCTAACGCAAACGGTCCGGTGTCGTCCAAACGGAAGCCTGCCAACGTGACCGAAGGTCCTGAGGATGGGATGCCATTAAGATTGCCACCGGTGAAGCGATTAGCGACTGCTCGGCGTACTTGCTGGGCAACTTCGGTCGACGACATGAATCGACTGACGCTGACGGGAATGCCCTCCGCCTGGCTAGTACCCGAGACGTTGAACAAAGTGCTTGGGGAAGTAGTCAGTGAAGTCAATCCGTTGAATTCAATTGTTCCACCGTCAGTCAGGACAGCGGTCGAAAGATTGATGCTGACTGTCGCCGTGTAAGCGTCTGTTAATCCGGCAGAGGCTGTGCCAGGTACCCTTGGGTCATAGGCGCTATTGCCTGCACCGCTAATGCCAATGTAGATGATTCCATCATTGTCAGCTGTATGATCGACCGTCTGGTTCAGTGGGTTGAAAATCGCAGTCAGTGGTGTTCCTTGAGCATCAAAGTACCGGATAACTGCGTTGCTGTTGTCAGCAACCTCAAAGTCAACTGCCGTTGAAATGGTAGTGCCACGTGTGACCGAAACTTGCAACAAATCAACGTCATCAATCCGAGTAACAGGACCGTCGCTTGGATCGGTACCTAGTCGACCGGTGCCATTGATTGTCAGATTGCCGCCGGTGTAAGGAAGCGCCGTTGCCTCAAACACGAAGTCGTTGGTGCCCGATCCGCCAGGTTGGTCTTCCGGGTCGGAGAAGTTTGCCGACACAACAAGATTCGGCGGTGCGTTGACTCGAACACTCTCAGCGACTGCAGTAGCAATTTGCGCGGCCGAAAGACTCAGAAGTGTGCTTCCCTGTGGTTGGTTGGCAAGCAAATCGACCGAAATCTGCGTTGCTGATGGCGTTCGAGATCCATCATTGAGCAAGTAATCTTGCCCATCGATTGTGATCACGGCTGACTGGTTGGGATCCGCATAAAGGGCCGCAAGCTGATTACCCGACGGAACCAGCAGTGTGGGTGCGAAGTCGATTTCAAAGTCTTCGCCATTGACCGTAAAGGTCTGGCCTTCAACCAGCAAATCACCCGCGACGGCACGAATTGTATCCGATCCGGTATCTGCTGTTCCGTTCGTGGTGAATTCGATTCGCAGCGCTAAGCTTCTTTCGCCAGCGAAATCGCCCAGAGGAACACGAGCTTGCCGCCAAGAATCAGTGCCGTCGAAAATCTGCTGCACCTGAATGTCGATGTCATCGACGTAAGGAGCAGCGAACGGATTCGGGTCATCAAATTCGTCATTAGGAGTCAGTGAACGACGAAGTTCACTATTTGATGCAACCAGGTGTTCTGTGCCGTCTTCGGTAACGACGTAGACACGTAAGCGATCACGTACGGCATCCGTGGCAGCGAAGTAGTTGAAGTACAGAACAGGCTCGTCACTCGACGCGTAACCTTCCAGCGAGAACTCGTTACTGTTGATGATGCCTTTGGCACCGCCGGGGAAGTTGTACGTGTTGGCAACGTTCTGACCGTCAAGGCGTGGCTGCTGATCGGGTGTTTCCGCATCTGAT
The DNA here is from genome assembly GCA_964444105.1 of uncultured Pirellulaceae bacterium. Taxonomy (GTDB): domain Bacteria; phylum Planctomycetota; class Planctomycetia; order Pirellulales; family Pirellulaceae; genus K23-9. The sequence continues at coordinate 41,174 of CAYUGI010000003.1, read as the reverse complement.
GCGTATTGACCGCGGAATGCTGCACGTTCAAAGTTGAACGCTAGGCTTTGGTCTCCATTCTTGGGAGCTTCACGACGGTAGTTGTCGATCGCGTTGATGCCGTGTCCAAGGTCTTCGTCACGTGTCGAAGTGACGTGCCAAAGGTTGTAGTCCAAGGTGCTGAAGTCCAGGCCTTGCGCGCCGGCAATTCCCGTTGAGATCACCGACCGTCCGCCAGCAAAAATCGGTTGCAGTTCACCAAGCGTGTTGAACGCGTGAATGTCGCCGCCCGAAGTGATGCCGAACAGGATATTTGAAAGTTCACCGTCCTGAACGCTATTCGGTCCTGCTCGGAGTCCCGAGAAATTGATGCCAACCAAATCCGTCGATTCAGGAACATATCGGCCAATTTGACGAACACCGTCGCCACCTAATTCGCCGCCGCTGACGACGAACAGACCGCCAGTGTTGGTGACGGCATAAAGGTTGCCGCCGACCATTTCGACACCCGTCACTGTTCCGCCAGTGGGAACACCCCCTGCGGTGATGTTTGCGCCCGTCGCACCGGTAATGATCGCACCAATGATGCTGAGCGATCGGCCGTTACCGTCTACCTGTGCCGTCACGTCAGGAATCTGACCTAAGACCGCCGTTTCGATCCGCTGTGCCAGTACATCGGCAGTGTCACTTGGCAACAGCAAGATAGGAACGTTGCCCGGAGTCACCCCAGGCGTGCCGCTTAGCGACAGGGAAGTGCCTTCGATGATCGTCACATTGGTAGCAGCCGGCAGAGACAATTGTGTTCCTGCTGACGAGACTGCGATCCCTTCGTTCCGAATCGCGTCCGCAAGGGTATTGATCAGTGCTTCCTGCGCGACGGTTTCACCAATGCTGATGCCGATGGCATTGGGGTTCAGTAATCCCGTGTTGCCGACAACATTCACGCCGCTTCCCGTCGCGGCGAGTGTGGCAGGTTGCGTGCCGAAGAAAATTTCATCGAGGTTCGACTGTGCGTTTAGGTTGTCGATGTTCGCGTTGATCGCCAAAGCTACATCGGCAGAAATCGATGCGATGCTCCTGGGTTGTCCAAACGCATTGACCAGCGCGACAGGCGTATTGCCTGGTGCAGCCGATCCAAGACGTACAAATTCAATTTGCACCGCTTGTCCGTTGCTACCGCTGACCGCCAGTTGCGAACCTTCGGTCAACGTGCCAGCGGGAGAAACTGGATCCAACTGCACGCGAGCGCCCGTATTGAACTCGAATACGGTGCCATCAACTTGGATTGCATCACCATCACGTACTGGATTGATGCCCCCAGCAGTTAGCGTAAAGGACTGCTCAAACTCAAAGGTGACTGACGGATTGTTCAAATCATCCAAAGTGAACGAGTTGCCATCGAAAATACTCTGTCGGGCGATTCCGCTGGCATCGATCTCCGTGGCCGCCGTGATTCCCAATTGAATCGGCATCGCATTGGCAGGGGCGACCGTGTCGAGTTGCCCAACTTCGCGCGGCCTCGTTCCAGCACCGGCGTTAGAGTCGGTTAGGACACCGAAGTTCGCACCTGTCGACAACCCTGAACGCTCGTCAAAGCGGTACAAGATGTTCGAGAAATAATCGACTTCCAACGCACCCACGTCGGGGCGATTGCCGATGAAGAATCCTTCTTCGACGCCGCCACGCTGGCGAATCGTGATGCCTTCGACCGCGATTCCGCTATTACTGACTTGATCCAGAAGACGCGGGAAAATTTCGGCTCCGGTTTGCGGATTGATCCGTGGCACGCCATTCCACTGGAACGTCGTGATCCCGGCACCGGTACTCAGTGGTGTTCCGACCGACGCATCGCTCGTATCGATTTGGTGATAGAACCAACTGTTGTCCGTTGCAGCGCCAACAAAATCGCTGTAGCCGAATAGTTCGCCATTGGAGGTAAACGCGATGTCACTGAATGTTCGGTTGTTATCGAAATCACCCACCGATCCGTACTGAGTACCTGTGAATGGATTGACCAGGATCAGTCCACCAGAAGTGTTCACGTACAAGAGAACATCGTCGAACGTGTATTCTTGAATGGAATCGTTGTCGAATAGGACCGGCAGATCCGGTGTGCTGGCAACACCCAAGTTGAACGAGTTAATGTGGTCTTCCGCGATTCGAGAAACCGAAGTGATCGGTTCCAGACGAAGCAATGGATTCAGCGAATCGCGATTGAAGAACTGATCCAGCGGCAACGGCACTTGATCTTGATTGGATACCGCGACGAAGTACGTACCTTCGGGAAGTTCAGCAGCACCGATATAAGGATCTTGGTTTCCAGCACTTCCGCGACTTAAATCGCCAGTGTCCCCGGAACTGACCGTGCCTGGTTGGTCATCGGCCACATTGCTGTCTCCACCCACGAGAATCAATTGCCCTGCGGCATTGAACACGTGCAGCGCCATGTCCGCACGAGCAAAGTTGGACGCGTAGTCCAAGTCAAACACCGTAGACAGGTAGTGTGCCGCGCCATCGCGTGTCAGGTTTTCGTACTGAATGTCAAACTGATACCAATCGACATCAGTCAAAGAGTCCAGTTCTCCGGCAAAGGACTTTGCCAACAGGTCGCTTTGCAGTGGCCCGGCTGCTCCCAAGTTAACGTCGTTGCCCGCACTGAAATAACCCAACCGCTGTGCTTCGCTGAGCAGTTCGTTCGATTGCGTGGTTTCATGTTCTTCGCCGAGCAAAGGCGAATGGAACGGCTGTCCGATGATGGTTAGTCCAGCGTTCGCGTAGCGAATATCTGCCAAGCGTACTTGAGTACCCGGTCGTTCGTCTTGCTCGCGCAGACGAACTTGCAGTTCATAGCGACCGGTTGTTTTTCCGTCGCGTACCTGATTGACATCACTCAGGGCGGCAAGGTCAAGCGGGTTGCCGCTGTTACTACTTCGTACACGAATGTGATAAAGGTTGCGGGTGTTAGCTTCGCCCGGCAGACGTAATCTCATTCCAGCGTCTTTCGCGTTGCTGGAGTAAGCGTCTTGGATTTGTGAATCTAGCAGGACTGCTTGAGCGGTCGCCGTGAAGGGCCCGGCAGATGTTGTGCTGGTTACGCCTTGGGCGGTAGCGGTGACCGTTGGAGCATCGGTTCCGATGAACTGGTTTGCATCGAACTGCAGACGAATCACAAAGTCGTCGCCGATACGAAGCACATTGTTCGTGCCAGGTTCAACGACACGTTCGGTGCGTCGCAGGAGTGTTGCCGTGACCGGACCGAGTTCTGGGAAGTCAGCGGCGAACGCTGCTTGAATGGAAGCAGCCGGGCTGGCAATGAAAGCGTCAACCGGAATGCTGGTAACCAGGGCGATGCCAGTTGCCGGATTGATGGGAGCTTGGCTGTGAGTGAACTGTAAAACGCCGCCAGTCGCATCCACTAGCGATTCACTGACGGTGATTTCTTGCGCAGAGAGACGATCAGCAACAACGCTAAGCGACTGAGCAGCATCTGGGTTTACACCCGTTGCTGTGAAAATGGCGTCAGTGCGAGTTTCGGCCAAGATGGAGTCGTTTGACGAAGCCAGCACGCGTCCGTTGGCATCGATCAGTTCAACAACCGAGTCAAACTGGTTGTTGGTTCGATCGATGTCCAGCCAAACCTCGGTGTTGCTTTCCGCGATGAACGAGTAAACGTCTAGGTCGTCACGCGTGGTGATGGCACCATCGACCACAAAACCAAGACGCCGATTTTCGTCACCTGATTTCAGGTTGGGCGCGATCTCACCCAAGAACTGTGATTGACCGGGAATGTCATTCGTCCCGAAGACGGCTGTGCGAATCGGTTCCTCTTCGGCGATCGCCGCCACGTTCCGGTCGCTTGCAGCTTCGCGAACGGTAATGCCGTTCCAAAGACCAGGCTCTACAAATTGACTCTGGCCTCCAAATACTTCCGCGATCAATTCCAAGTTGGTAGTGATCGTCACCGAGTTTGCCGTTGGATCAGCCAGCCAACCCAGGGCGGATGTCAGGATCCCTGTACCATAGTTGGGTTGGGGGAAATTCGCGCTGTTTAGCAACGGCACACCGGCATCGACCGTACCGGCTGGCGTGAAAGCAAGGTTGAATTCAGGGGCAGTGATAAGGTCGGGGAAATCGTCAGCAATCCAACCTTCGTAAGTCGCACCTTGAAGCCCAGGTCCCGGCAAGAAAGATCCGAATTGACGGAATCCAATTTCCTCTGGGGCATCCAAGATCGTGATTCTGAAGTCATCGGCACCCGGCGTACCTTCGGTGAACAGTACGTCTCCCGAATCGCTTCCGATGATCGGATCGTAGTAATTGATGAACCTCAGGTCGCCGATCGCAGCGGTGCTAGTAAATGTGATCTCCGAAACGAGCTCTGGGTCGCCGTCGTTGAAGAACTGTTCAATTCTCCAGTTGACGACACCATTGGCACCCGTGAAGTTACCTTCACTGGCAACTCGGTCATCGGAAATTAGCGTTGGCTGCAGAGTGATGTTGGTGGTTGCCAAATTGATCGCGCCACCGTCAGCACCAACGTCGACGAAGTGCCCGTAGTCAAAAAGGGTAGCTTGATTGGGAAATAGCTGATTCAAACCTTGGGAGGTTGCGATCGCCGATACGTGGTCACCACCAGGTCCCGGCAAGTAGTTGAAGTATCCAGCGGTTTGGGTATCAACGTCGTTGTCAATCAACAGGCCCTGGTTGACTTCGGGGCCAACGGGAATGCCTTGGGTCGCCAAGTCGCTCCCAAAGATACCGTCACCGTTGGTATCGATCGCAGGTTGTCCGTCTCGCGTGAATCCAGCTCCGGCAGAGTCGTCTGCGAGTGTCGTTAGTACAACCGGGAAGTCCGGATGCCCGATGATTTGTAAAGCACCGCCGATGCGGTCACTGATGTCGCGAAGCTGCTCTGAACCATCTAGCAAGCTACCGCCCACTACGATTCCAGCGTTTTCGCCCTCATCACTTTGGAATTTAACGACCAAGCTACCGCGAGCATCGCTTTGCAAACGCAAGCCGCCGAAGATGTGTTGGTTGGGAATCTCGATCGATTCGGTAACAACGTGGACCATGTCAACGTCGTCCCACACACCAGCGGTCGCCAGTTCACCACCACGTACTTGCAAGCCGTTGATGGCGTTGCCCGTCATGGAGTTGTTTTGGATCAGTGGTCCGGTGTTACCGACAATTCCCACGCGATCAATCGCGCCGGTGCTGCGTCCGTGATCGCTGATTTCTAAGCTGCTGAGCGAGTTGACGTCAAAGGACAATGCTGCTGAACCGCCATCGACGAAGTCGTTCCCGACAATGATCGGTTGCGAAGCGCTAATGAAAACTGTGCCTTCGGAATTGTCGCCACGACCTTCACGAGTCCCATTGAGTGTGCCGCGGCCATCCGCGTTTTGTTCCAGCGTCGTGTTGGTCAGTCGCAGCGTCGCTTGGTGGACTTCCAAGGCGTTGAACGATGCAAAGCCACCTTCGACACGAGTCGTTCCTCCGGCACCGGTGATCACGGCGTGGTCGATACTGGCTGCGGAACCATGGCCCACATAAAGGCCACCCCAGTCGCCTGGCGTCAATTCTGCTAAGTCACCGCGATCATTCGTGTCGAAGGTTCCGCCAGCACCGTAGCGTTGGTCTTCCAAACTGGTGAAAATGATTGGCTGCGATGGCAGGCCTTCAGCGATCAAGTCCGCACCAAAACGTGCTTCGATTCGAGCACCGTCGATCTTGAGAACGGTTCCGGGGTCGATGACCAAACTGGCGTCCAATCGGCTCCGCAAAGCAGGCCCTTCACTGGACAACGGGGCTACGCCTTGGGCTGCCGCATCGACGAAGATGGTGCTGCTCGCGTTGAGCTGTGCGACGAGCGAGAATTGGCCGGGAATCCCATTGAGAACTTCGGCGCGGTAGAGGCGTCGCGAAACAAAATCGGTTCCCGAATTGACGGTCGGCAACTGCGACAATCGAATGGCATTTTGACCGGCCGCAACCGTTACAGGAATGGACGGCTGGCTGGCCGCTGATTCCAAACCGCTGCCGTTCACGTTGGTGATTCGGTAGACATAGGTTCCAACTGGGACAGCACCGCCTGTTTCCGCGACGGGGCGAATCAACAGCGACGATGGTGCCGTGGATTGAATGACCGGACCACCAGGGGTGCCTTCGATGACCAAGTTTTCGGTCAGCACGTGAGTGATGTCGGTGTCATCAAAACGCGATGGAAGACTGATCGTCTCCAACTCATCACCCGTTCGGGTTGTCAATCGGATGAACAAGCCATTGATACTATTGTCAATGATCGTGTTGCCGTGGATCTCAGGGCCGACGCGTGAATAATCCGGCGTAAACGCCTGCAAGGATTGGTAGAAAGGATCCGTGAATCGAGTTTCGGCAAACGTGTCCGGCGTTGCTGCCATCGCAGCATCGGCGCTATCGCGGATCGTTGAATGGATGATGGTCGGGCGCGTGACGGCCATGTCGATAGGCGATATTACCGTTTGCCGGCCGCCGATCGAGACACTGCCACCGCCGTATCGAAGGTCAGCAAACTGGATGTGGTTCAGGAAAACGCCTTCCAGTTCACGATTGCGGCGAGATTCATCAGCACCGTCTAAATCACCACGGAAGTCGATGCCAGCCCAGTCGCCTGGCGAAGCGTTTGGTGTAAAGCCAGGCGTGTTGCCGGCTCCAACCGAATCGTCATTGATACTGGTAATGAAAACACTGCCCGGGATGATCTGGTTTGCGCTATCACGAGCTGGCAATCCATTGGCCGTGATGATGCTGGGTGTTCCCAAGATTTGAATCGACGCATCGCTCAAGTCGATCTGAGGCGAGACGCTGCCAACACCGATTCGAGAGCGGTTCATCTTGATGATGGCACCTGCATCGATTATCAGGTGAACACCTTGTGGGACGTCGAGTGTGGCACCATCTTCGAGGTCAATTCCATTATTGGAAACGCCGATTTGGTAGCTAAAGTTGTCCTCGAGTGTTTGCAGTAAACCATCGGTTCCGCCGTTACCGACGATGCGAACGGTATCGCCAGGGTTAGCCGCGGCGATTGCCAAGTCAATTTCGCGGTAAGGGTTGCCCACCGTTCCAACTTGACCGCCCGTCGTCGTTCCCAATTTGTCAACGTAGATCGTTCGATTGACACCCACTCCGCCCGGATCACTTGGCGTGAACCAGAAATCAAAGAAGCCACCGGGCCGTCCATCCGCATCACCATCCAGGGCAATGCCCGATGCATCCAAAATGGAATTCGATGCACTTGGGCGGAAGTCGATCCGAAGGTCATATTCGCCTTCGCTCAGTCCACCGAAACCGGTGCCTTCGATCGCCGGGTCGTATTCGTTGTTACCAGAAGCGCTGACACCAATCATGTAGCGACCTTGTGTCACTTGCAGGCTGATCAGCGAATCGTTGCTGAAGTAGTCGTCGTTTTGCGCGATTTCGACGAACAGATCGTTTCCGAATCGATCAACGCCTTCAGCTTTGTAAAGCTTGACATTGGTGTCCAAAAGACTTGGAACGCTTAGCCGTTCGGCGATCGTCTCAATCGAAACGACACCCGGTGCATCAAGATTGAACTCATAAACATCGATGTCGGTACTGTCGGGACGGTACAGGTACTGTCCATGGACAATGTCGGCGACCGATGGAAACGCGGGTTCGTTATCGACACCCGGTTGGAAAACGAAACTTGTGCTTTGCGAAACCGGTTGCGGCAAATCATCTGCGTAGCCGTAACCTAGCAATTGGCCGACCAGGAACATTCCACCGCGGAAAAACTCACCCCCGAACAGGTCGTCGGTTGATTCATCAAAGTCTTGGAAATCCATGACTCCCAGATCGTCCACACCATCGCCGTTGCGGTCACGAGTGACAACTGCCGCACCGCCGTCTCCGCTGGTTGCGGTGACAGAGCCACCGTAAAGATCGCCAACTGCGATCGAGAAGAATGCGTTGCTGGTCGCTTCGCCTTCGACTTCGACAAAGTTCACGCCTAGGTATTCGCTGAACAACTGCAGTACTTCACGGATCCGTTGCTTTTGCTGCTCGCTAATGACGTTGAAGTACGTCGTGTCGTTGGAAATTCCGGCGCGGGACGGATCATCGCCAAGCCAGCTTTCGGTAAAGTCGTACTGGATGACCGAAATGCCGTCGAAGGCATCGGCACCGTTTTGCACGTAGGCCAACGGGACTGCACGGGTCAAACGCGACGGGTCTTCTGGGCGAATGACCCGCGTCCCTGGCAAGTCGGGTCCAGGCAAGTTTAGATCAAACGATTCGGTGTTGAAAATCTCGCTACTCAGCGTGGCCGACTGAATCGTTGAACCAGCGATGGTCCACTCAGTGCCCAGATCGAATGAGGTAGCAAAACTGTCGCCTGGCTCAGCAGGGTTGGTGGGGTCAGGGTTCTGTGTGTCGCGCAGCAACTGCACTTCCGTCGGAGCATCGGGCAGGTCCTCGGACGTGCCGATTCGCAGGCGTGCCGCACCCGCGAAGAATGGTTCGGGGCCGCCGACCGGATTACTTGGGTTGGGAATCCGCGAAAGCGGACGCGAGAAGTCTAGCGTCGCGATGTTGGTGATGTTGTTGTACGACACACTGGTAGGATTGACGATGCGATCCATCGTAGGATCGTCGTTGACACTGTCTCCATCATCCGTGTCATCCAAATTCGAGACGGTATCGTTTGTGAAAATCAGCTGGTAAAAACTGGTGTCTCTTGCGTCGGCGGCATTCAGGTCGTCACCGTTGAAGTGAACTTCAATCACACCCGAGTCTGGACTGAGCGAACCATCCGTTGCACGGCGAACCGGTTCGGGCACAACAGCAACGACTTGTGGCCCCAGGTTGATCTCGAAATTGCGACGAAGATTCACGCCGTCTTGAAAGAGTTCGCCATCGACGTTGCGCAGGGCAGATGGGCCCGAACCGATCACGTCGATTTGATAGACGTCATCCGGCAGCGGCTCCGCAAAACGGAACACGACTTCACGTGGACTATCACCCAAACCAACGAATCCAGGCGTAATCGCAACATCGCTGACGCCGCTAAGCCTTAGCGGCGAATACGTAGTTGGCCGCGTGCCAATGACGGTATTGATGTTTCCTTGCTGCAAAGACGCGCTAATCAACGCAGCAGAATCGGGGTTGCTGTTGATGGCGTTGACGAAATCAGCCGCAGTCGATTCAAAGCCCACGGCGCTATTAAGCTGAACGCGGATCGTTTGGTCACTGACCAGAACACGTGGGTTGGCAGGACCGCCAAAATTCTCTCGCTCCACGATGACTTGCGTCGAAAGCCCATCTGCTCCGGGAAGGGCCGAAATCAACCGAATTCTGACTTGACCACCAGTCCCAAAATCCGTGACCGATTCAGCCGAATTGGCACCTTGCAACGTCAGCGTCGTGCCGTCGATCAATGCTGCGGAAACCGTATTCTGTGTAGAGCCACTGACCGAAATCGCCTCGGCCAGAGGTACAGCATTGGGACCACGCGTCGCTGCTTCGGCAATCAACGTCGCATTGATCTGCGAAATCACATCGCGAACTCGAGTGACTGCACCTTGATTGGCTGCCAAGTCGACTGTGATCGCGCGACCAGTGACTGACACAACCGGAGCTGTCGATCCGTTTCTTTGCGTGGCGGTGAAACTGATGGTGACGCCATTGCCAAGGCTGCCCGATTCCCCTGCGCGGAATTCAACCAGCGCTTGACCGCCAGTACCCAAGTCCGTCGTTGCGGTGGCGGACTCAAAGACCCCGTCTTCACCCGCACGCGTGATTCGAATAGCACCGAGGGTATCCGGATCGATCTGCGCATCGTCGTCGAACTGAAAAACGATTTCGCGCGGCGACACGTTTAGCACGGTTCCGTCAAACAACAACGATCCTTCGTTGGGTTGAATGCCGATCAGATCTGGGCCGGCAAGCAGTTGCCGCGTTTCCAAATTCTCAAGCAACGATCGACGCTTCTCATGTCGATTTTGGCGCACACGATCACGACGTCCGATCTTGGACAATCGAGAGCGACGTGATGATTTAGCTTGAGGAAGCTGAGGTTTACGGGATGTCATCCAGGGGCCTCGTCTACTTGCCGGTTAAGGCAGTTGATACGTCAGAGTAGGAATATCGAACGGTTCGATTCGACTTGCAGCGCAAGGTCAAACCATTCCGTCCGCTTAGATCAGCCGACAAGTTCATCGCCAATACACTCACAAGTCTGTCCCGCTGAAAGAGCAGGGCAGTCTCAAGAGTGTTAGCGATTGGCAGCTGATAAATGGGTAGTACAACGCGGTTTTGATAAGTCGTCAGTGTGGGGGCGCCATCGAGCAACACCCGTTTCGGAGTGTAGTTAGCCCGGCCGCAATCGCAACGAAAAACGCCTCTAACACGGGGTTTGAAGTCGGTTTGCGAGGATTGTAGGCAGGAAACCGCTAGCAGCGATATGCCAGCGTTGTTTGACTCGGAGGTATCACTAAAAGTTCCTCTATTGCAAGGTTTCCTGCCTCGTTGATAGGGTCCAGACATCAGCTACCCAAACCGCCTCAACGGAACCCCTCTGCCGGGCCGTTTGGCGTTTCCCGGTGGCGAAGTTACCGATCCCCGTGTCAGGATGACCAGAGCCATGGCTCATGCTTCCCGCAGCAAAAATGCTCCGAATTATCTCGGAAATACGCCAAAAATCGGTGTTTTTCCGTTTCGGGCCAACCTGAGTTGCCGAAACTCATTGGCACTTATCGCGATTTTGACCGTCATCGTGTTGCCAGGCTGTCAGTGGACTTCCAGCGGACAGAACGCTCAAGGCACCCGGTTATACGAGCAGGGACAGTACACCGGAGCGCTTCAGCAATTTCAGAAAGTCATTGCGTCGAATCCGCAGAATCCGGATGGTTACTACAACCTAGCGGCCACTACCCACCGATTGGGGACTCTTCGCAAGGATACAAATCTGATCCAACAAGCCGAGTCGCTCTACAACCAGTGCTTGGATCACGACCCCAATCATGTGGAATGTCACCGTGGGTTGGCTGTTTTGTTGGTGGATTCGGGACGCCCCGATCGAGCTTTTGCTCTGTTGAAAAACTGGGCTTCCAAGAACCCCATCAACGCGGAGCCACGCATCGAATTGGCTCGCTTGTACGAGGAGCACGGTGAACCTCAAACGGCGCTGAAATACCTGGAGGACGCCGTTCAGCAGAACGCAAACAACTCCCGAGCTTGGCTGGCCCTGGCGAGTCTTCGCGAAAAGTCCGGTGACATCACGCAAGCACTTCAAAATTATCAGCGAGCGTTGGCGCTCAACGCAGGGAATCCTCAGGTCACCGAGAGAGTCGCTGCTCTGAGCCGACGACTCAACGGAAACATGGAAGCAAACGGCTTCGATAGCGGAACCCAAATCGCCCGCCCCCTGCCTTACGGCACGACTCGCTACTAGGGGCGTATAGCTTTTAAGTTTGGGATGTGTCACGATCCACGCCAGCAAAACACTCTTCCTTTGGAAGGGTCGAGACTAAGCGAGGTGAGGGCCAATCTGGCTAGTCAGCATGATTCTTGGTGCTGTATGAGTTCGCCCTCTCCGGCCGCTACTGCGTCCGACTCTCCCGGCGGGAGAGTGAAGTGACCTGCCGCTCGGCGGCTTCAATACCTTCACGATGTATCAGCAGCGCTGCAGAAGCACCTGCTTTTTTCTCTCCACCTCCAGAACGAACATCGTCATGAAATCGATGGAAAAAATCGTGTCGCTCTGCAAGCGACGTGGCTTCTTGTTTCAATCCAGCGAAATCTACGGCGGCGTCCAGGGTTTCTGGGATTACGGTCCCATGGGTGTCGAACTCAAGCGAAATCTGAAGGATGCGTGGTGGCGAGACATGATCTCCAGTCACAACGAATTAGTGCAGTGCGCTGGTGCCCCAAGTACTCACGAAATGGTGGGTTTGGATTGCACGATCATCATGCACCCGCAAGTTTGGAAGTGCAGCGGTCACTACGATCTGTTTCATGATCACATGGTCGACTGCAAGGACAGCAAGAAACGTTATCGTTTTGACCAAGTTCGAGGTCGCTGGTGCGAACATCGCGACAAGAAAATTTTCGTTTCCACCTTGGCCGAAATGGAGCAAGAGGAATCCGAGGTTCGTCGCCGCGCGATGAAATTCTTCAAGCTTCGCCCCAAAAACGCGGATGAGTTGACCGTTGGCAGCGAGTCGCTGACGTTGGACAAACTGGATTCGACCAAGGAAGTGCTGGCCCCCGAGTCCAAAATCTTGGACACGCTGACAGAGCCACGTGAATTCAACTTGATGTTCAAGACGACGCTTGGTGCGCTAGGCGGGGAAAATGACACGACGTTCTTGCGACCTGAAACGGCTCAGGGGATTTTCGTCAATTTCAAGAACGTCGTCGACAGCAGCCGCGTGAAAATTCCGTTCGGAATTGCCCAGGTCGGTAAGAGTTTCAGCAACGAAATAACGCCACGAAACTTTACGTTCCGCTCGCGCGAATTCGAGCAGATGGAGATCGAGTTCTTCTGCCACCCCGATGAATCGCAAAAGTGGTACACGTACTGGCGCGATCGGCGATTGGCTTGGTACAAGGAATTGGGCCTTTCGGATGAACTGCTCATCATGCGCGAGCATCACAAGGAAGAACTGGCCCACTACAGCGTCGGCACAGCGGACATCGAGTACGCGTTCCCGTTTTTGCCCGAAGGCGAGTACGGGGAATTAGAAGGCATCGCTCATCGCGGCGACTTTGATCTTCGCAGTCACATGGAGGGCAAGTTGGACCCGGCGACTGATCCGATGACCGTCCAGCTTGGCGACGACGGCAAACCAAAGCACAAAGGCAGCGGTCGTGATCTGACCTATCGCGACTTGGAAACCAACGAAAAGTTCATTCCCCATGTGATCGAACCTTCTGCGGGTGCTGATCGCGGCGCGCTGGCATTCCTGTGCGAAGCTTACACCGAAGACGAAGCCCCTGATGATAAGGGCAATATGCAAACGCGTACTGTGCTGAAGTTGCATCCACGTTTGGCACCGATCAAAGCGGCGATTTTTCCGTTGGTCAAAAAAGACGGCATGCCCGAGGTCGCCAAAGAACTCTACGGTGAACTGAAGCAGCACATGCCAGCGTTTTACGATGAAAAGGGCGCGGTTGGAAAACGTTATCGTCGTCAAGATGAAGTCGGCACGCCGTACTGCATCACGATTGATGGGGATACGTTGGCGGATAAAACCGTGACAATTCGCGACCGTGATACGCTGGAACAGACCCGCGTAAAACTGGACGACGTCGTCAGCGAACTTCAGCAGCGGATTTCCTAAGTCCATTTCTTGCACTCTTCGTTACGACACGACGCGCAGCAACGCACGACCGTTCGCTCTGTGGACAAGGGCTGCCATACTCAGACCTCCCCTCGCTGAGGCTCGACCCTCCTTGAAAAGGAGGGTGAAGTAAAGCTGCACGACCTTTTTAGCGGGACGGTGAAGAAAGAACGTCAAACGCAAGGCAATTTGCGATTTGCGTTTAAACATTGGTTGCGTTTTGCGAGAAGTGTTGTTTTTCGGCTAAACTAAGCCGCATGACTCCCGAACAAATCCAAGCCCTGGCCGAAGAGCAGGGGCCTTACGTATTCGACAGGATGTTCAGTGCAGTGGAAAAAGTACGCGAGAGACTGGAGCGAACTTGTGCCGCACTGGAGCAGGCCAAGATTCCTTATGCCGTGATCGGCGGTCATGCGGTGGCGGCTTGGGTTGCGACCAAAGATGACGGTGCTGTTCGCAACACACGCGATGTCGATATTTTGCTGCGTGACGAAGACATTGACACTGCCGAGATTGCCTTGAAAGCAGTCGGCTTCCAACGCGAAACGGTGATGAATGTCACGATGTTTTTGGACGGTCCTGACGGCAAGCCAAGCCAGGCCGTCCATGTGATTCGAGCCGGGCAGAAGGTGAAGGAAGATTATGCCAGCGCCGCGCCCGATCCAGACCAGTCCTATCTGATCGACGGCCGGAAAATTATCGACTTGATTGAGCTCGTTCGAATGAAACTCAACAGTAATCGTGACAAAGATCGGACTCACTTGCGCGATATGATTTCGGTTGGACTGATCGATGAAAATTGGCCCGAGAAGTTTGAGCCATCTTTGGCCAGTCGCTTGCAAGAATTGATCGATGATCCTGACGGCTGATTGCCCCGGCGAGACCTTGTAGACTGACGTCGGTAGATTGATGTGTTTATGAAGTCGCAAAAGGGGTTGGTCATGAAAAAGTGTCTGTTTGGATTGTCGCTGCTATTGGTGATGACTGATGTTTCGCTTTGGGCTGATGAAGCCAAACCGAATGTGTTGTTCATCGCCATCGATGATATGAACGATTGGACGGGGTTCTTGGGTGGCCACCCGCAGGCAATCACGCCGAACATGGATCGCTTGGCTCGTCGCGGTGTGAATTTCACCAACGCACATTGCATCGCTCCTGCCTGTTCACCCTGTCGGCTCGGTTTGTTGTACGGCGTGCAACCGTTTCGTTCGGGTCTCTATCCGTTTTATGATCACAAAAAGATCCCCGCCAAAGTACTGGATCGGTACACCAGTTTGCCGCGTTGGTTTCGTCAGAGCGGTTATCAATCGTTTGGCGCAGGCAAGATATTTCATGGCTCGACAGTTGTCTCTGACGACTGGGACGACTATCTGAAAAAAGATCGCGTCAAACTGGAGTACGCGGCCGCGGACGGCTACCAACAAGGCAAATCGACGAAGATGGCCTTCTGTCCCACGACGAATCCACCCGAAGAGCATCCCGATCATCAAGTCGCTTCGTATGGAATCGATGTGCTGCAGCAACACCATAAGAAGCCGTTCTTTTTGGCTGTCGGAATCGTGAAGCCGCACTTGGCGTTCGTCTGTCCGCAGAAGTTTTTTGATATGCAGGCCGATGACATCAAGCCGCCTTTGGTGCGCCGCAATGATTTGGTGGATGTACCTTGGGTCGGTCGCTCAATGGCCAACCTAGGAGACGACCATCGATTTCGCAGTGACGAAGCTTGGAAGAAAGTTCATCGTTCGTATTTGGCATGTATCACTTGGGCCGATCATAATGTCGGTCGTGTTCTAAATGCACTCGAAGCGAGTCCCTATGCAGACAACACAATCATTGTTTTGTGGTCGGATCACGGTTACCACCAAAGCGAGAAACGCAGCTTTCGCAAATTCAGTTTGTGGGAGGAATCAACGCGAGTTCCGTTCATCATTGATGACCCGCGACGGCCGGGCCAAGGACGCGAATGTAGCGAAGCGGTTTCCCTGATCGATATCTATCGAACATTGGGCGATTTGTGTGGCTTGCGAGTTCCCAAATACGTCGACGGTGGGAGTTTGGCCACACAGCTGGTGAATCCAAATCAGGCAATCCAGCGGCCAGCCATCACGACCTGGGGACGTGGTAACTATGCCATTCGCGACGATCAGCAACGCTACATCCGCTATTTTGATGGCAGCGAAGAACTTTACGATCACACGAGTGATCCGCAAGAATGGAACAATCTGGCCGGCACGCCCCAGTACGCTGAAATCCAAGCGAGATTGGCTGCTCAATTACCTGACGAAGCTGCGCCATTGGTCAAGCAGGGCGTCGCTTTGTGGAATGTGATCGATGCGGATCGGCCAGAGAAATTGACGAAATTTCGATCTGTCGATTGGCCGAAGTGGAAAGAGAAACTTCGGCCGCGACTTGAGTGAATGATGCTCCAGATTGCCGCTGTTTGACGGCGTCGATCGGCGAGAAGAGCTTCGCTACAGCAACGACGGCTGGATCAACCGTGTGGACTGGAAAGGCTCTTGGTCAATGGTGATGTCTCGCAGCAGAGAACCCGCCATTGCCATGCCGCTCAGAAACGCACCTTCGACTCGTGGTCCTCCGCACCAATCACCGCAGGCGCCCAGCAGTTCTTCAGAATCCCAAAGACACTCCCTTTCCAACGGGTTCTCGGGAATCGCATACATCCATCGGTGCGCGACACAGTGGGGTGTTTCACCCAATTGCCGACCAGTCGCCGATTCCAATGCGCCGAGCATCTCTTTCGTCACGGCTTTGGGGTCCGAATCCAGGTGATCCGCGGACCACTTTGCTGACGCGTGTATGACCCAGGCGGAGTGTGTCGGGCTGGAAGGCAATGAGTTGCGAGGTGATGAGCTGGAAGGTGATGAGCTGGAAGGTGATGAGCTGGGCGGGGCAGGGCGGCCGGGTTTGCTGCTGTCTCTTGCAATCCAAGAGAGCGGACCTTCGTTAATGAACGCACCATCAAATTCGCAGCTACTGAGCCCTTCGCACACCAGCATGACGGCCCAACAAGGTTGCATGTTGACACTGGCAACTTGATCGGTGAACGATCCCTGGCCGTTTAAGATAGAAAGGGTTTGAAGTGGAGGGCAATTGATAAGAACGGCGTCAAACGGGTCCGTTGCTTCGAGTTCCTTTCTGTGAATAAGCCACTGATTCTCGTCTCTTTGGATTGATGTGACTGCGTTGCCCAGTTCCAGTCTTAAGTCCTTTGCGACGTGCTTTCCAATCTGGTTCATCCCGCCGACGGCGACAAACCGATCGGTTCCTGTTTTCGTTTTAGCAACTTTGCCACTGGACCCCAGTTCGACGATGCGAGCGTTCCAATTTGCGACGACGCCATCGTTTTTCCAACTGTCGACATAACGCTTGAAGCGTTTGTCTCGAGCCGTGAAATACTGCGCGCCGTGATCAAAGGACAGCGATTCATCGACACGTCGGTTCGACATCCGTCCGCCAACGCCACGCGATTTGTCAAACACGGTTACGTTCAAGCCGTGATCGTGAAGCGTTCGCGCGGCAAACAAACCCGCCATGCCGGCGCCGACCACCGCTACGCGAGGTGTTTCAGCCGCGATTGGTCGGTCCACCAACTGTTGGTAACGTTTCATGTCCAATCGTTTCGCGTGTTGGTCAAGCGAACGGGGACGCACTGAACCAAATACCGGTTCTTCGGGAGAAAATGGTCGATCGAATTGGCCGTAACACCAAAGGATACCGCCATAGCTGTTTGGGTCTCGTCCATCCAAAGCGTATCTGTGATTCAGGTCAATGGTCAGCCGGAGTGCTTCTTGAGGATCGCTTACCCACGGCAGGACCGCTTTGCCCCACGTCATCCGCAGGTTGTTGTGCAGTTCACCATGACGGAGCAGGCTCTGCTGACACAAATCCCATAAAGGTTTTGCCGTCTTTCCTCTGGCAAGCGATTCCCAACTAAAGACCGCATCACGAACGTCATCGTGATGATCCAGTAGTGTTGCTTTCGCCCAATTTGGGATCGCGTTGAAAGAACCTGGGTCTTTTTCGCATTGGGCGCAAAAATGAAAGGATAGTTCTCGCCAAATCAGAAGTTCATCCAGAAACTTTTCCGCGCCCAGTTCTTTCGCTTCACGTGCGATTCGAAACGGGCTGACCATGCCGTAGTGAAGGTAAGGGCTAAGGCGGCTAACGCCCTTGTGCTGTGTGGCGTCATTGCGTTTTTTTGCATAGGTTCTCAAGCCGGCCTCTTTGAAGCTCTCCCAGCGTTTGTAACCCGCGTCCGTACCACCGGGCGTGTCTGGGACTGGGGCGACAGCGTGGTCGATTTCGCAGTTTGCGATTAACGCTGAAAGGCAAGCTTCTTGCAAATCCAGATTTTGAACCGGTAACGCCTCGTGATGCATCGGGCAGTCCGCATCTTGTTCCAAGTATTCACGGTCGATTCTCTCCGCATAGAGTCGCTTGGTCGCGTCACGAAATTGGAAGGCACGCGTGTGAAGCGTATTGAGTAGCGGAGTCGGCACGATGCAGCTGGAGTCCACTGTTGCCACCGGGGTTTCGATCTTACTCTCCAGCGAGCAAAGCCAACCGCGTATGGGTTCCACTGGCATTTCGTCGGTTACCAGAATTGCCGCTTTGTCTGCCAAGTTTCGTAAATGGGGTCCGCGTCGTCCTTTAAATTGGAAGTCAAACACGCTGGCGATACGACGCTGAGCCAATTCGCGTTGGACGTCACGGTGGCCTTGAAGCATGAAAGCGTGGTGGCGGTCAGAAGCGAACGCGTAGGATTCACCAAGGCCGTGGTAAACCAACAAAGGCAAGTTGTTCTGGCGTGCGAAACAAATCGCTACATCCAAGGCCGGGTTTTCGTGCGCCCGCAAGGCGTTATGCATCCAGTACAAAACGAACGATCCGCCGGCAGGCAATTGCCCGGATACGGATGGGGATGCTGGCGGCGCAGTTCGCCACTTGATCCGTTCTTGCAGCGGTTCTGGTAGTGAGACGTCCATGGTCGGAATTAAAACGCAGAAAACGGTCGGTTGAGAACGGCGGCCCAGTGGCGGTCCACCAGTGACGGCAACCCAGTGAAGTTAGCCGGAAGATGTTAAGGCACAGTCAATCGGCGATCAGCTGCCTGGCGAGCCAGCCTTTTGATAATCCAGTGTCGATTGGGAGCGGAGAAAGGGCTTCGCTCTGGCAGATGCTGTTGGCTGCCATGATTCCGCTGATGACGGCACCTTCCATGGTCGCCGGCCAGCCGGTCGCGATCCAGTCACCGGCCAGATGTAACCAAGGCAGGGCAGTGCCGGCAGACGGGCGAATGGCTTCAACTTCGGGGCGCACGGAAAATACAGCGTTGGGATCGGTCACGACTTGGCTGTGTAGCAACTTGGCGTCGCTGCTGGCGGGAAACAAACGTTGCAATTCAAAAACGACGTGTTGCACCAGCGCTTCTTGAGACATGGATTTCGCGTCGCGAGAAGCGCTGATGACGATTTGGTAATAGTGACCTGCTTTGTCATCGAGAGGGTTTTCTGGGATCGGATCGCGGAACAACCACTGCGAAAGGGTTCCCACCAGGACCGCATGCGGCAACGAGGTGATCTCCCGGTCAAACCAAAGATGAACGCCCGTGATGGGTGACGACGGAATATCAGAGAAAGCAGCAAGATTTTCAATCGCTGATCGTGCCCTGTCGTCGGTAAGAATTTTTCCAATCTGATGCCAAGGAACAGCGCTCACGATGTGATCCGCGGCCCAGCACTGCTTCAGCCCATGGACACTGACCGGGTTGGACTTTATCGCCGCGACGCGGTGCGAGGTTTCAATCTTCGCCCCGCTCTTTCGGATCGCGTCGCGAAGTTTCTGCGCAAACAATTGACGCAGCGGCGCGGAGGGAACCAAGACGTCGCTGGCGCCCTTGGCTGCAGCAAATCCATCAATGATGACTTTCCGCGCTGCCGCCATCGACACTCGTTGCGTCTGTTCGCCCAGGGCGCTGACAAGAATCACGTCCCAAAATTTGTGAATTGTGCCCTTGCTCTGTCCAGCTTGTTTTAGCCAAGTTGCTGCCGCGATTTCGTGAAGCCGATTCGTAGGTGTCCGCATAAGCTTCAGCAAACCACGCCGAACGGTCCTCTGTTCTTTCCAAGAAAGGTAGTTCAGTGAACCAATGGTGGTTGCCAGATGCAGTGGTGCCGGAAGCCAAGTCGACGGCGCAAAGTGGCTTTCAGGAAAATCGGGATGGAGGAAGTGAAGCGATTGATGCCGACGCCACGCATCGGAAAGACCGCAGCGGTCCATCAGGTTTATTAAATTAGTGCAGCACCCCATCGCGACGTGTTGGCAGTAGTCGACTATTTGCTCGCTAGGAATTGGATCCGATGCACTAGATCTGCTTTTTGCTGCGTCAAACGATCCTGCTCGTCCACCCGCACTGCGTTTTGACTCAATGATCGTTACATCAAAGCGATCGCGATGATGCCGAGTCAAGGCTTCTGCTGCAGACAGACCTGCGATCCCTCCGCCGACGATCAACACGCGTTTGCGGTTCACAACACGTTCTCGATTTGACGGGTTGCTTCGACCGGCGGAACGACTAGTGATCGAAAAAGTGGAGGGAGGAAATGTTGCGAAACCAAAGTCAGACGCTCGCGCGAGGAAAGCCGGATGCGTCGATCGGCTACAGCGCGAGGATCGTCTGCAATTCGATCGAGTAGCTGACGGTAGGTTCGCCACATCATGCTGAACATTGGACGTCCATCGGCCGAAAGAGAATCCCAGACCTGCCAGCCTGACTGATAGAGGCGTTCGGCACGTTTCACTTCGTCGCTGATCAATTGGCACAGTCGGTCATCGCCGCGCGGCTGCAGCAAATCGTCTTCGCACAACCCATGCGATTCGTAGTGCTGCCTTGGCAGGTAGATGCGACCACGCTGCGCATCTTCGGCGATGTCGCGAAGAATGTTGGTGAGTTGAAATGCCAAACCCAAATCAATGGCTGCTTTCTCGGGAAGCGGGCCTTCAAACTCCCAAATGTGCAAGCAGGCAAGTCCGACCGCCGATGCGACCAAGTAGCAGTAGTGCTCCAGTTGCTCGTAGGTGTCGAATCGCGTTTTCTGTTGATCTGCGAGGACGCCGTCAATGATCTCCAGCAAGTATTTCGAGGGAATCGAATACCGGTGAGCGGTGTGCTGAAGGGCAGGGCAGATGCGATTGATCAGCTTCGATAGATGCTGAGCCGACGGGTTCTTCGGGTCGACACTCTCTGGTTCCTGCCGTTGATTTATGTTCGCCGATTCCAACTTCGCTGAGATCTTGCTTCGCCACCATCGCAGCAGCAATGTGCGTTGTTCGACAGGTTGATCCGAGTCGCCCAAATCGTCAGTGATCCGCGCGAACGCGTAGAGCGCGCACATCGAATTACGTTTCGGTTTCGGCAAGAGCCAAAACGAACGATAAAAATTGCTTCCGCTGCTCCGCGCGATTCCGCGAACCTGACGGTAGCTTTGCGTTACAGAATAGGGTTGGGGCATGCGTAGAGTTTAGGTTGCCGGACAGTCTTGTGCAGCAAAGCGATTTGACGCGACCAGGATCATAGCAATCCCACCGCCGCACGAGCGACCAGCCAAACTTGCTGTGTCTTGCTTACCTTGGGGCGTATGGACAGCACATCGTGGTCGACGGACCGGATTTTTGCGATCGTCGCCAAGCCTCCGTGCGCGAATAATTTTACGTCGCTTGCGAACCAGCGCGGGACTCTGTCAGCCAAAGGCAGTCCGCGACGGAAGCACTGTTCAGCTCGGTCACATTGCTTTGCGATGAGTTCTCGTAGCGGCCCGCTGGCGGACGGCTGTGTAAGGCAATATTCGTCCAAACCATGTTGCTGGAGCTCGTTTGTCGGTAAGTAGACTCGATCGATTGCGTAGTCTCTTGCGACATCTTGCCAAAAATTTACCAGTTGCAGACCTGTGCAAATTTGATCGGAAAGTTGCAGCGATACGTGGTCTGTGCAGTCGGCTAGATGGAGCAAGATTCGGCCCACGGGGTTAGCCGAACGAGTGCAGTAGTCCAATAGGTCATCCATCGATTCGTATCGGAGTTGCCGCTGGTCTTGACGAAAGGCACTTAGCAGATCGTCGAAGGGTTGCTTGGAAATCCCGAACTGCTCGATCGTATGTGCCAGCGGCAGAAAGAGATTTTCTGGAGGCCTACCGTCAAATGTGGCGTCAAGCTGACTCTGGAAATCCACCAGTCGCTCAATCGCGATCTCGGTTGATGGCGATTCGTCCGCGATGTCATCCGCGGT
The DNA here is from genome assembly GCA_964444105.1 of uncultured Pirellulaceae bacterium. Taxonomy (GTDB): domain Bacteria; phylum Planctomycetota; class Planctomycetia; order Pirellulales; family Pirellulaceae; genus K23-9. The sequence goes on along the minus strand of CAYUGI010000003.1, from coordinate 19,544 downwards.
GCGACAAAACGCATAAATATTGTAGAACGGTTGCCGCATTCGCTTTGGCAGCAGGATGCTGGCAACCACAAAGTTCTCGTAGTGCCCTTTGGCCAGATTGCGGCACTGTTTTTCGCAAGCTTTCAAAACCGAATCTGAACTCATCAATCGATCCTGGTTAGGCGCCGAAGCATGATCGCGGTTATGGTAGGTCAACCAATCCCTCCCAGTGTTTCGACGCAGACTAACATGAAAATCATCCTCGCTGCACCTCGCGGATTTTGTGCCGGTGTCAACATGGCGATTGATTCGCTTGAATTGACGTTGCAAAAATTCGGTGCCCCTGTCTACGTGTATCACGAAATTGTTCACAACCAGTTCGTCGTGAATCGTTTCAAAGAGAAAGGAGCCGTCTTTGTCGATACGATCGAGGAAGTCCCAGAAAACAGCGTGCTGCTGTTCTCCGCTCATGGTGTGTCACCAGAAATTCGCCAAGCAGCGAAGCGGCGGAATCTAAACGCTCTTGATGCGACGTGTCCTCTAGTGACGAAGGTTCATCTGGAAGCGATCAAGTATGCCAAGGCGGGGTACACGATCATTCTGATTGGTCATGAAGGACACGACGAAGTAATCGGCACCATGGGCGAAGCTCCCGAGGCGATTGTCTTGGTCGAGGACGAAGAGGGTGTGGATGCGCTGGAAATCGCTGACGAAACAAGGCTGGCTTACCTGACCCAGACGACATTAAGCGTTGACGATGCGACGCGGATCATCGATCGCATACGTAAGCGATTTCCTGACATCCAAAGCCCGCCCAAGGGGGACATTTGTTACGCCACCCAGAACCGTCAAGAAGCGGTGCATGTTTTGACGGATCGCGCCGATGTGGTGGTGGTGCTTGGTAGCCAAAACAGCAGCAACTCACAGCGTTTACGAGAGTTAGCTGCAGACAAGGGTAAGGCGGCCTATTTGGTCGATGGCCCCGAAGACTTAAGCAGCGATTGGTTTGAAGCGTCCAACACAGTATTGATCACCGCAGGAGCAAGCGCACCTGAATCGGTAGTCCAGTCGACGATCGACTGGCTGGTAAAGAACTTTGATGCAACAGTCGAGACCGCAGAAATACGCGAAGAGTCGGTGCATTTTCCATTGCCAAAACCGCTTCGCGGTTTTGCCGCAGATGTTGATCTTCAAAGGTAACTGTGGGGCAAACACGATCGAAAAAGGACTTGCCTTACCTGCTTTTTCGTCTCCGGTTGCGGGGTGTCACACGCTATCGACGCCTTGAAACTACCAGCGGCGCGAAAACAAAAACGAGGGCCAGCAAAGAACTCGGTTCGGGGACAGCGACAACGTTGACGTTCCAACCGATGTCTTGCAGGATGCCACGATCAATCGCTGTGTAGCCTCGCTTCTCGACACCCGGCGCAATCGCGTGAGCCATGACAGCGTTTGGAAACGTCGCTGTATCGACATGGCTGACACTCGATCCAGGCTCGAATGGATTTGGAGCATAGATTTTTACTGGGGCACCGCCATTGGCTGCGATGGCGTTGGCTCCGTTGAAGAATACATCATCGCTGGTCAGGTCGGCCACGTCGCCAACGAAATTACCGCCGGCGGTAGTCAGATCGGTGCCGTCGCCAAGTTCTAGAAAACTATCGAAGCCACTGTAAGAACCTGGGTTGGTACCGCTAATTTCGCTGTTTCCCGTGGTCGAGTCAATCAACGATGCAAATCCCATCGCGTGGGATACTTCGTGTAACGCGACGGTGAAGAGATCAAATTCGGAGCCGCTTGTCGCATCAAGCTCAGAGTTCCAGTTGTAGCCAAAGTCGAAGGTGGCAAACCCGTCGTGAATTCCGCCGCTGGGATCGATGCCTGATGTTGCGTGGTCGTACAAGAGGCCGTTGCTGAATCCGGTACTACCGAAGAAAAACGTGCCAGCGGATGCTAAAGATCCGGTCCCTCCGCTAAGTGAGTTGTTCACGATAAAATCGGCGCTGCCGTCGTGATCCAGCACCGTATTGAGATAGTCAAACACGGCTTGAAAGGTCGACCGTCGAGCTGTTCCAAACGTGTCATCGTCGAATCCATTTCCAGTGTTATTCACCACGTCGTTGTATGTGACATTCCAGGAGATCGCACCAAAGCCAGGCGTGGCCGAAAAACACATCGCTACAAAACAGAGGGCGAGGATCAGTGGACGCTTTAGCATGGTGGCTTTTGCGAGTTGGGGTAACTTAAACAATTGGCGTCGGATCAAGCTAACCGATCGAGCTTACGGACTCAATTCGCAAATTTTATGTGTGCTTGCGAATTTGCGCACAAAAAGCGATCGCTGTCGGGGGTGCCAAGTTCACCCATCTCGACCTAGTCATCGGTTCACATTCTGTCAGTTCTGGCTCTTGAACTCTTGGTAAATCACGATGGTTAAGCCGAGGCAAGGATTGGAGACACGTATGTCGTTTAAAGGGAAGACGCCGCGTGATCCTGAGAAGAGGCTTGCTGGCTTCGACATGATTTCCCATTCTGTTGCAGGTGATTCCGGGTCTAGCAATCCAATGAGATGCACTTCTAATAAGTTCAAGCATCTAAAAACACCTTTCGAGTCTTTCCCCGATGCCTATTCCAACCCCATCTAACTGGATTGAAAAGATGAATCGCTTCTGGAAAATCGCTGTTCTGCCAGCGTTGTTGTTTGGCGCATTGACGGTTGTTTCTACACCGTCGGCCGAGGCCATTGGTCCGTACATCGGTCCACATCACCGGCATATGGTGCGTCGCGCAGCACTTCATCAACGGATTGCGCCGGTACGACCTGTGGTCGCGGTCTATCGAGCACCGGTTGTCTATCCGGTCGCGCGTGCTGTTGTTACGCCGGTGGTTCGCCCCGTCGTCACACCTGTGATTCGGCCTGTCGTCACTCCAGTTGTAACGCATCAGGTCCACTACCAAACGGTTGTGCCGACCTATCAACCTGTCGTCTACGGCAGTTACTACGCCTACTAGTGCCAAGAAAAGCTCAGTCAGTGCGAACCTGATTCGTATACGGAGCCTCTGACAATCGATGCGCCGCCGCAGCGATGCGGCGGTTTTTTGTTGGCTCAGCAGAGAGACCTGATGGATTCGCGAATCATTCCCACTGGTGACGCCACCGCGATCTTGCCCGCTGGCGATCACCATAGTCCTGTGAAGGTGTTCGGCACGGAAAAGATCCGTGACACGTTCGATGACCTATGCCTCCAACAAGCGATCAATTCTCGCTGCGCACCTGGCGTCACCGATGTGGTTTTGAATCCAGATGCGCACTGTGGATATGGCGCGCCGATTGGATGTGTACTGGCGTCGCCGACGCATATCTATCCGGGACCCGTTGGTTTCGACATCAAGTGTTCGATGAGTCTGCTGCAAACGGATTTGCCTGAAGACGCGGTTATCGATGAGGGGGTTCGACGAAAACTGATTCGTGCCATCTGTCGACGGATTCCAACTGGAATGGGCAAAGGGGCACGGGATGTTCCCAAGGGTCGCCGCATTGACGAAAAGATTGGCTCGGCGGCGATGATCGAAGGGGCTTCGTCAGGCGTGTTGTCGTCTCTGGGCATTCCCGTTGATTGGGCTGATCGCTGTGAAGACGCCTTTCACCGGGGACACGACGACAGCGTCGATGCGCTCAAGCAGCGACTTTACGACCTACGGCAAGGCAAAACATTTCGCCGTTTTCGTGAAACAGTTCAGCAACTCGGATCACTGGGTGGCGGCAACCATTTCGGTGAATGCGAAATCGTCGAAGTGGTAGACGAAGACTCCGCCCGCGAAACAGCCGACGTCTTTGGCCTGCGAAATGGGTGTGTCGCGTTTCTTTCTCACTGCGGTTCACGCGGAATCGGTCACCGTCTGGCGAGCGGCCAGTTTCGTGTCCTGGAAGAAAAGTTCCAGCAATGGGGCATTCCATTGCCGGGCAACGATAAGCAGCTGGTCTACGCGCCGCTGGGTACCGATGAAGCTGATGACTACATCAATGACATGGCGTTGGGAGCAAACTTTGCGACGGTCAATCATTTGCTAATCAACGCGCTGGTGTTGGAAGCTTTTGCCGAAGTCATTCCGGGTACCAAGGGGACGCTGGTCTATTTCATCAGCCACAATATCGCACGCAAAGAAATCGTCAACAATCGCGAGTCTTGGGTGCATCGCAAGGGTGCCACACGCGCGTTCCCAGCTGGCTATCACGCACTTCGTCGAACGCCGTTTGAGCACACAGGCCATCCCATTTTGCTTCCAGGAAATCCTCAAGCCGGATCAGCGGTGATGGTGGCTGCCAAGGGAGCTAAGGAGAGTCTCTATAGCGTCAATCACGGTGCAGGAAGAATGCTGGGACGACGCAAAGCGATCAAGCAACTTGACCAACGACAAGTTGACGAATCGTTTGTTGCGGCAGATATTTTGACCAACTGCGATCGCTACCCTAAAGACGAAGCACCGGCAGCGTACAAGGATTTTGAGGAGGTCTTGCAAAGTGTCAAACAGGCGGATCTGGCGACGGAGGTCGCTAGGCTAAGAGCACGGTTTGTGATCAAGGACTCGGCTGACGCGGATGATTGAACACGCGATTTACAGTTGGTTTGCCCGCTGCAGTCGATTTGAAACGCGATCGGGGCACAGCACGTTTGATTGGAACAGAGGAAAGTCGCGATGAAACGATCATTGGATCAGCGAGCTGCAATCATGATTGCGATTGAGCACTGCGGCGGAGTTTCGCCGGGGCAAAAATGTTCTGCCGTTTTCTTCGACGACGAAAAGATCGAGAAAGAAAGAGCGTTTTACGAGCGGGTTTGCGGCAAGAATGGGATGACCGATCCGATCGAAATTGAAGCCTTAGTTGATGAGCAGGTTCCCAATGATCCGTATTGGCTGGTGTCGTTGAAGCCGTCGGACGAGTCACCCAACAGGGATGCCCCAAAAGAACAATTTCACCGCGTGGATGACCGCACAGGGCAAGTGATTTAGGCTCGTTGATAAACTGTCAGTTCAGCTGCCGTCGGTGATTTTGAACTGACGGAACACGGCGTCTGTGCCAGGATCGTGACCTTGGATCATCAGTGTGCCAGGTTCCAGTCGCTGTCCCTTTCGGGGATTCTCGTGCGGTTCGCGGTCGTCTAACCAATCGGTGACTTGAACACCATTGACCCAGGCGGCAATGTGCGGCCCTTGAACGCTTAACAAGACGGTTGACCATTCGTCTGGATCACCGGCTACGAATCTGGCGTCCTGCCGTTTGAAGATGCCACCGGTGCCGCAGTCGGCGGGGACCAACGCGTTGCCATCTTTCCGTTCATTACTGACCTGGCATTCGTAACCCATCATTTCGTCGCCAGGAATGCATCGAAAGAAGATACCCGAATTCATTTTTTCGTCGGCCATCTTGTACTCCGCCAGTAAGACAAAATCGCCATAGGAACTTTTGCTTTCCAGTTGTGCGCGTCCACCTTTGACTTGTAAATGCCCGTCCTGTGTCGCGGAGAACTCGCCAGGCATCTTGGGGTACTTTTTCCACTGAGCCAGGTCTTTGTCCAATAGTGATTTCAGGCCCAACGGCTTGATGCGAATGTCGCGGAAAGCAACGCGTCCACTGTTGTGCTGAAGCGAGATGCGATTTCCGGGGGTTTGTCCAGGATCCGTGTATTCGCAAACGACCTTGTCGTCGACCGTGACCTTTACATTGGATCCTTCGATGCGAATGGTCATTCGACGCCACTTGCCATACGTTTGCTTGGGAGCAGCGTCGGATACTTCTTTTCGCTTGACGATTCCGCCGGTAGGGAATGGATTGTCGTCCGGCGCAATGTTGATTTCGTAGCATTCAAGTTCAACATCAGACGGATCAAGGATCGTTTTGCAGAACACGCCGCTGTTCGTGTTCTCGTCCGCATTGAATTCGAGTGTTAACTCGTAGTCGATCCAGTCCGTCGACGTGCTGAGCAAGCTTCGCTCGCCCTTGTCCACTGTCAGTGTCTCTTCTTCGATACGCCAGTTTGCATTGCCAGTACTCTCCCAGCCAAACAGCGTGTGTCCATCAAAAAGTCGCACCCAGCCCTCGGCGGCGAGTGCGGGATCCAGACGAGCGTCTAGCAATTGCTCTCCGCTGGCTTCATAGGTCGGGATGGGAGGGATCGATTCTGCCACGCTGCTTGCGGCGTTGGCTTTCTCCGTTGTGACAGTACTCTTCTTGCATCCACTCAGTGATCCGCAGACCGTCGCAGCGATAAAAGCGACACCCAGCAGAAGGAGGTTGTTTTTTTTGGGGTCAATGGACATGCAGCAAACTTGTAGCAGTTGAAGAAACGAGAAGGGGCGAAATGCGCGGCCATGCGGGATCGCAGTCTACAGCGGATAACCGTATCGATCAGCGTACTGTTTCCAGTTCTCTTGGATCAAGGCTTCGTCGCTAGGGCTGAGAGAATGCTGATTGGTTTTGTAATCCTTGTGCTCCGCCTCGACCCATTCTGCGATGGAAGGGCGAACGGACTCGAAATCGCTCAGCCGAAGTGCCTCGTAGATTTTCTGCAGGGTTTCGACAGGATGTTTGGCTAGTTCTTCATATTGAATGTGGATCAAACGGTGCTCGTCCATGCTTTGACAGTCTCGCTCGAAAGCACCGTACATTCTGCTAAAGCACTCGTTGACGTAATCATCTTCATCACTGTGTGTCGGTTCTTGAAGAGCCTGAGCCTCGCAGAGTCCACGCCAGAGCCTGCGAGTCGAAGGAAACAATGCTCGCGGGTCGCGAGTCATGTGAATAAAACGTGCTTCGGGGAATTCTCTCGCTAAATGTTGAATTCGGCCTGTGTGTGTTGGGCTCTTGATAACCAAGGGCCGCTGCGTCACGTAGCTGACGGTCAGCAAGAACTTTCGCAGCGTTGCTAGCCAGGATTGGACTTCTTGCACGTCGACGCCGGCAAAGTCTAGGTACTCGATATCAATCGAGCCTTCATTGGGAAACGCGATGCGGCGGTAGGGCGACGGTTGGCCCAAGTTCATCAGTGCGAACTCGTCTTCCTGCGGTCTTTCCCAGCCCGCCTGCATGTTATCCATCGGGCGTTTGCCCGGCAGCAGCCAAGAAAAGAACGTTCTGAACACCCACTCGGTCAATAAGAAATGGTGGGGGGCAAAACACTGAAAGGTAGACGGGCTACTGAGGCGTTCGTCCCGAACCATCAATTCATGGAGCAACGTCGTGCCGCTTCGCCAGTGTCCAATGATAAATACCGGGGGGCCGTGGAATTCAGATGCGGCTAGTTTTCGCGAGAAAAGGAGTCGCTGAAATCCCGCCAAAAGAGTGTTGAATCCACATGTCAGCGAGACGCCGATCGCGTGGGGAAATCGCCCAAGCCCAAACCGAAGTCGACCGTGTCGAACCAGTCGCAGCCAAGCTAGCGGCCGCATTCCATGCCAAAATCGCGGTGCATAAAAGGGATACGTGTGAAAAGCCGTGCTGTCACCCGTTGGACTCACTGATCCATTTGCAGTCGGATGTTCTGAGGGGCTGCTGGTTTCTTCATGGATGGGCGGTGAGTTACCCGGCAACTCATTCGGTCCGGGCGGTTCGCGGTGCGAACGGGTCGATTGGTGAGCGGGCAGATCACTCAAGGAATCGATCACAAAAAGAAGAAGAGTAAAAAAAAGCGGAACCGTTTCGTCGTTTTCGCTGTATGTAGCGTACGAACACTTTAATGTACGATGCGAAAGTCGTGCAGCATCGTTCCGGATTTACCGAACTTCGCTGGCAGATCGGTCGTCCAGGCTTGCCCAGTCTCGCGAAAAAGGCGTCTAAAGACGGTTTAAGATGATGTACTTGGCCCCGTAATCACAGGGTCCAGCTTGGTCTACAATCGCTGCAGAGCCGAGCAAGCTGACTACCCCCTTCTGGTCCCACCCATCTGGACGGCGCAACGACTGACAAGCACATCGCTCGGTCTTATTACAAATTCTCCCAGCAATTTTCTCCTCCCAACCTTGTATGAACGCTCCTCGTCGGGCGGCTGAACTGTATGGCTGACGCTCCCCAAGAACTTTCTGTCGCAGATCTACAGCGTCACATCCATCGCATGTACTACGAAAAGGACGTTGCTCGTGGGGTGGATGGAACGTTTATGTGGTTGATGGAGGAGGTGGGCGAGCTGGCATCGGCATTGCGAGGGGATGATCGAGAGAACCTTGCAGAAGAGTTTGCAGATGTGATTGCTTGGCTGGCAACCATCGCCAATGTGGCTGGGATCGATCTCAACGCTGCTCTGGTGGCGAAGTACGGTAGTGGGTGTCCGGGCTGCGAACGTCTGGTTTGTGTCTGTCCGAATTCGGAAAAACCATAACGTTGCCGCTTGGATAACCTTGCCGAATGAAAACAGAAAAGCCTTCCATGTTGACACTTCTCGCTAATCGCCCCTCTTGCTTTAATCTCCCGCTTCACGGGAGTGGGAAGAAGGAACGTCAAACGCGTGGCATTTTGCGATTTGGCGTTACCGTTGTTCTGGTTTCCTGGCTGATGGTGTGCCTTTGGGTTGAAAATGAACTGCAGGCTCAAGGCGCAGCTGATGCGAATCCCGCCCAGGCCAGTTCCAGCTCGGGTGATTTCACGTTTGGGATTACAGGACACTATCGAATTGGGCGTTGGACCGCGGTAAGAGTCAACTGCGCCGCGGAAATCGGCACGGATCAGCTGGCCATCGCCACGATCGATGGTGATGGAGTTCGTGTGGTTTATGATTGCCCGAGGCCCAATCTGTCTGGGCCGCATGCGGCTGAGGCGGAAACTTCTGGTGGTGAAGCTCTTTTCGGATACGTCGTGCCGGGAACTGAAGCTGCGCCGATCGAGTTGCAATCTGATAACAAAGTGCTGACCCAAGCTCGTTTCCCTGAGCTTGGGTCTCCCTCACGTGGTCCCTCTGCGATTCCCGTTGGAATGACATGGGTGGTCTGTCTGGGAGATCCGTTGGGGGTCGATCAGATTGGCGCCAACGAATTACTAAACCGCGACGCGCAAATCGCCGTTTCTATTCCGCAAGCAGCCCAAGAGCTTCCCGATTCCTCTTTGGGGTTTCATGGTGTCGATGTTTTGATGGTGAATGCTAACGGGGCACCGCTTTTGCAAGAACTGACCGTTCTGCAACGAACTGCCATCACGGATTGGATTCAGTCTGGCGGGCGAGTCTTCATGACGCTTGGGGAATCAGCCTCGAAGCTATCCGCGGCAGCACCTTGGCTGATTGATTTGCTGCCGCTTGCATCCAGCATCGAGACGATTGAACTGAGTCCGTCGGCGATTGAGACTTACACCTCGACGCAAAATCCACTGGATGATTTCGTCGGAGCCCGTTTGCCGAAGGATGTTGGCGATGTATTGCTGATGGGGCGAACTTCGCGACGCATCAGCACTCCGATGGCAGCCGACTATGTTGTGGGGCTTGGGCGGGTAACGGTGCTTGCCGCGGACCTTGAAAATGAAATGTTTGCCGCCTGGCCAGAGCGAATGGACCTGGTCCAGCGTGTTACGGGGGGCGTGTTTTCGATTAAAAAAAGCAAAGCAATAGGCAACGGCGTCACGGCCTTCAACGATCTTGCCGGGCAAACACGATCGACACTGGATCAGTTTCCGGTGAAGCGAAAATTTGGGTTTGCTGTGTTAGCGTTGATCTTGCTCGCGCTGATCGCATTGATAGGACCCCTGGACTATTTGTTCGTCAATCGCGTGTTCGGAAAACCGCTCTTGGGATGGCTGACGTTTCCGATCGTTGTTTTGGGGCTGTCTGCTTTGCTGGCAGTCTGGTCATTGCCGTCGGCGTCGGAAGCCCCATCCAATGCGTTAGCCAATTCGACAGGTGCTACGGTCCCTGGCAGCAGTGGACCTTCAGATACTGCGGCCGACATTTCGGGCATTCAGTGCAATCGGATTGAGTTCGTTGACCTAGACGTGGTTCAGAAAAGCGGGAGCGGGTTTGCGTGGAGCTTTCTTTATTCGCACCCGGCGAATCAGGTGGATGTGACCGTCGGTGTCGGCGCGACGCTGGAAGCGGTTGCGGAGAAAATTACGCAGAATGTGACGGCACCCTACGGCACTCCTGGGCCTACTTTTGGAGGGATTCAGATCGCCGGTGAAGATGCAAGGCTACCGCCTTTTCGCGTTGAAATGACCCATCAAAATGGTGAACGCCGATCAAAAATAAAGCAGCTTGCCATTGCACCGCGAAGCAGCAAATCGCTGGCCACGCAGTTGCGTTTGTCGCCAAAGCTGGGGGACGTATCTAGCGTGACCCGAAGGCGGGGCAGTGAATTGCTGGAAGGAAAACTGACGAACCCGCTGCCGGTCGATTTGCTCGATGGCATGTTGATTTACGGCAACTGGGTCTATCTCCTGCCAACTCGATTCCGCGGCGACAGCACGATTGCATCTCTGGGTGAACTACGCCAGAAGAATTTTCGTTGGCGACTCTCGCGGCAAGAGATGTTGGACAAGAACGACGTGAAGAACGAATCATGGGTCACGTCAGATTTCGATTCGCCATCACGAATGGCCGAGATGTTAATGTTCCACGACGCCGTCGGAGGATCTCGCTATACCGGGCTAAGACACGGTGAACTGAATCAACTGGATCTAAGTGATTTGCTTGTGAGCGATCGATGTATGTTAGTGGGGCGTTTGCGGGATCCTCTCTTGGACGTCCAGTTACGTGAGCTGCACAGTTCTGGTCAGGAATCTAGTCAGGGTTCCAATCAAGCAAACGAGCCCATTCGCCCGACGGGAAAAGTACTTTCGATGGTGCGGATCGTTTTGCCTGTCGAAGTCGGTCGCGCCCGTTAGTATTCGTTTGCATCAATTCGGTTAGTCCTTTCCAACAGCGTTTAGAAACCCTCGTGATCAAAACAGTCGATTTAACGAAGAAGTATGGTGATGCGTTTGCTATCCGCGCGATCGATCTGGATCTGGAGCCGGGTGACTTGTTTGGCTTCATCGGCCCCAATGGTGCTGGCAAGACGACGACGATGCGAATCATCGCCACATTGTTAGAGCCCAGTTGGGGTGAAGCGTATGTATGCGATCACAGTGTTCACACACAGCCCAAGGAAATTCGACGCTTGGTTGGCTACATGCCTGACTTCTTCGGCGTCTACGACGATATGACAGTCGTCGAGTACCTTGAATTCTTTGCCGCAGCCTACCGAATCGGTGGCGATGCTCGAAAGAAACGTGTTGATGAGATGCTGGATGTGGTGGACTTGGATTTCAAGCGTGATGCCTATGCAAATACGCTTTCACGAGGTCAAACGCAGCGATTGGGTTTAGCACGAACGATGCTGCATGACCCGCAGGTACTGTTGCTGGACGAACCGTTGTCGGGTCTAGATCCCCGCGCAAGGATCGAGATGCGAAACTTGCTTCGCAAGCTGGGTGAGATGGGAAAAACGATCATCGTCAGCAGTCACATTTTGCCTGAGTTGGCCGACGTGTGTAACAAAGTCGGTATCATTGACCGAGGTGAATTGAAACAAAACGCGAAGGTCACCGAAGTGATCAAAATGGTGCGTGAGCATACGGTGCTGGTCGTTCAGCCAGCCCAACGCGATCAAATGAACGCGATTGCTGATTTGCTTAAAGATCACAGTAAAGTCCAGGGTGTAGATACCGGCGACGATGCGGTGCGTGTCGTATTGAAATCGGAGGTCGATGATTACAGTGATCTTCCCAAACTGTTGATCGAAAACGATATCGCGTTAAAACAGTTCACTGAAGAAGAGTTGGACCTGGAGTCAGCGTTTATGGCGCTGACCAAAGGCACCAGCACAAGAATGTAAAATTTCAGATCTCAACCCACCGAGCGAAAGATGAAAGTCGAAATCAAAT
>CAYUGI010000003.1:0-7653 GCA_964444105.1 uncultured Pirellulaceae bacterium | reverse complement strand
CGTTCATGGCGTTGACCAAAGGCACCAGCACGCGGATGTAAGGTCATTTTTTCCCGAACGAAGGAACCAATGGATGAAAGTCGAAATCAAATTTTGCAGTATGTGAAACTACGCGCCCCAGGCCGCCAGTTTGGCGGAAAAAATCGCGTCGGAGCACCGCAAGCAAATCGCTTCCTTGACACTCGTCCCTGATGGCGGCGGCTGTTTTGAAATCACGGTCGATGACAAATTGATCTATTCAAAACTGAAAACCAAAGAGTTTCCCGATGAGAGTGCGATTGTGAAAGAACTCGGTGAGTTGTTGGCGTGAACGTCGTTCTATGTTTTGGCCAGTTTGATCACGAACTGTTCCAGCAAAAAACGATCGCGACCGTCTTGGCTGTGGGTGCCTTTTAGGCGTAGGTCAGCGTCCAAGAGCCAGGCGAGCAGGTTTTTGGCTCGCTCGCGTCCGAGACCTTTTAGTTGTGCCTTGGCTCGTTGGATGTCTGATGGACGGTGGATGCCGGCGGAAGAAAGGGCGTCTTCGAGTTGCCACTTGCGGCCTTGCTTTTCGCGATGCTGGACCACCGCGGTTGCCATGCCAAGCCGGCGGAGTGACCAGGCGATTTGGGGAAGCAGCGCGATCGGTTTTTGTCCGCCACTCATCAGCTTGTCCAACTGACGTAATGCCTCGGCGGCGTTGCCTGCCGCGATAGCGTCGGTGATTTGCCAAACGGTCTTGCCTTGCCAACCGGCCACGATGTCGCGAACCATCGCTTCGTCGATTGGTTTGCCTTCTTCACAGTACAGGGCCAGCTTGGCGATTTCGGTATCAAGCATGCCGATCTCTTCGCCCATCATTTCTACCAAGGCGTCAGCAGCGCTGGCATTTAGTGTTGTCTTATGGCGACCAGCGACGTACTCGGTCAGAAATTTGCGGCGTGATGTTGCGCTGACGCCGAGTTTTTTATCGTTTGCCGGATTGCATGCGACCAGGACGTGCTCGCCAGCGATGGCTTTGTAGAGCCGCGTGTTGGAAGCGAGCGAGCTGAGTTCCAAAATGAAACGGCTGGCGGTCCCGGGTTTGGCAACGTGCTTCTCCAGTTCGGGACGATGGTCACTGACGAATTTGTCAGCGCCGCGAACCACGATCGTCCGTTTTCCGCCCATGTCGAAAAGGGACGCGGTGGAAAGGTCATCTCGAAGATCAGACCAGCGTACGCTTTCGCCATCGAATTGGGTGACGTCGCCTGAGGATGTCAACGCCGACATTGCCCAAGATCGCAGCGTTGCGTCTGGGCCGAAAACGGCCGCGACGGCAGGCGGGCTATCGGCGATTTTCTCAGCCGATTTCGTCAGGAATTCGAACGCGTGAAGGACGGGCATGATGCGGGTTGGCTGAGGCTGGTTTGATTGCCAGCAAGATACAGCATCGAGAAGTCGGCTGCGATAGTTGTCCCGCTTTCGTTGTCCCGCGAGGCCCTCGCGGGGCTGACGTTGGCGCAGCCAGCGTCTTGAGGAGCTGCATTCCGTCAGGGCCTGACGGAACAACTAGCTATTTGAATGATCCGCTAGGGCGACCGGCGGTCTGGTCCCGAGGCTCTGCGAAGCCTCGATCACTAAGCGAACGGAATCCGCGAATGCGGGCTCTTGGTGCCAGGCCCTGCGAGTCGATGGGTTCTTCCAGCAGATACGTGCCATTATTGCCCGCGCGGTCCTTGGCATCGATGCGCAAGAAGATTTGTCGCGGCAATTCGGGGTCGCCGGGCCAGACGTAGTCACCTTCGTTTCGCAGTCCAGCGGCGATCGTTGTCCAAGGTCCATTGGGCGAATCGCTAAACGACAGCGCGATCGGTCGTTTCATTAGGTTCGGGTCGTTGCAGTCGTAACGAATCACGAGTGATCCGGTGCGCTCGCCTTCTCCGTATTTGACGTCGGTGATTTTGATATCCGGTTTGGACTTGTCCACGATCACGACGATGTCGGGGGTTTCACCTGAGAGCGGCCTCGGGCTGGCGAGTCCGTTGCGACTGATGACAACAATCTTGAACGCGAACGTTCCTTCGCCTTTGGTTTCGATGTCGAAGGGGCTGACCAAGTCGGGATCATTTCCCCATCGCTTCCAAGTTTGGCCCGCATTGGTGCTGCCGTAAAGTTCGACCGACTCCGCACCGCCCGCGCCAACGGCTTCCAATTCGTACTCCAGTGAAAAGCGTTCGCTGTCGCTGTAGCGAACTACCGATCGGTTTGCCAACATTGCCTGATCGTAAGCTGCTTGTGACTGTCGCATCGCTCGGTAGGCGGGCGAATCGACATCAATCGGCGGCTTCTTCGGTTTTGACTTCACTTGCTGACGATCACTGCCAGCCGACTTGGACCCCAGCGGCCGCATGGCTTCGGCGACGGTGCGGTTTGCACGCGGCTTTTCCGTTTCGCGATCGATGGACAATTCCGTCGTTGGATTTGACTCTGGCGCGGAAGGTGTTTGCTCAGTTGCAGTGAAAGTCTCGCGTCCGTCGGGCATGTTTAACCCGCCGAAGCCGCTGCTGATTTGTTCGGGCGTCGAAGCAGGGGGAAGCGAGATTCCGCCAGAGTTTGGAGTTGCGTTTGGAGCGACTGGGCTTTGGGCGACTGGACCTTGAGCGACTGGGTATTGTCCCGAAGGTCGGTAGGGTGGAGTTGTCGGCATCGTCATTGCCTGTGAAGCCATCGCTGGTGCGGACATTGCGGCGGGGACGGACATCTCGCGGGGAACCGGCGGCGCGTTGGGGTCAGGTGCATTAACGCCATTGAGGCTTGGTAACGCGTTGGTTGTTGGTGCGGTCGGCTGCGATGGAACGGGAGTCGTCGCTGGCGCGGGACGTACCAGCTGATATTGCTTGCGGTTCTCCGTTACCGATGGGGGACCGAAGGATTGTGTTTGCCGAGGGACACCTGAGCCGAACTGGTTCGTTTGCGTGTTGGGCAACGCCAGTGATCGCGGATCGTTTTGTCTTGGGTCGAATGCTGGCGAAGTCGCCGGTTGCGCGGTGCCTGCGAGACCATTGGATTCACCGGGACGGAAGAACGAATTCGTTACCGGGCGTGGTGAGCGACGAGGTGCAGGGTTGGCGTAGGTCGGCACCTGTGCCAGTTTCGCATCAGGTTCCGATGATGTTGATTCATCCTGTTCAGCCGGCTTGGCTTCGCGGCTGGTGACGAAAATCGATCGCTTCGCGTCATCGGCGCGATGGACGTACATGCTGGGCTTGTTCTTTCCATCAGCCGCGGAAGTCACTGCGCCGCCAGCGACCAATTGAATGTTCTCCTGTTCTTGTGATTCGTCGTACGAATCGATCACGGCAAAATCAGGTGTCTTGCCCGTCGCAATACGCGGTCGTTGAATCAGCTCCGATGTGACTGTGCGGTTGTTGGCAGCGTCTGTCGTGATGATTTGAAGCGAAAGCTGTTGCCAGTTTTCCTTGGGGGAAAAGTTGATGCGTCGTTTGGCGACGGCGTCTCGCGTGTCCAACCGTGTCCACTCGCGAAGCACATCTGTCGCGTAATGAATTTGAATGCTCTTGATCGGAGTCTGGTCTTTGTAGGTGAACGCAGCGACAACTCGGCCGCTCGCATCGGCTTCGACTTCCAGATTCAGATCGGGTTTCGTCGTATCGACAAAGACGCGCAACTGTGGTGAAAGATGGCTTGCTGGTTGAGCATTGCCAGCGGCGTCGATCGTTCGAGTCGCGAACCAATAAGGTCCGTCGTCCGTCCCATTGAATCGAAACTCTTTTACGGTCGGCGGTTTTCGGTCAAGCAGTTTCCATTCGCTATCTTTGCCTCGCGAAACAAACAAGTGGACTTCTACTGGGCGGGAACCAGCGTTATCGACGTTGAACGGAATTCCAAAGCTGCGAGAATTCAAGACAACGGAGTCGCTGACGTCGGCAGGTGTAAGTTGCTCGATCGGCTCGGCGTTGGTCGGCCGCATGGGGGTTGGCCGCATGGCGGTTCGCTCGGGCAACATCGGCAACGATGCGATCTCGCTATCGGCCGGTCGCGATGCACCCGGCTGAGGCGAAATTTGCGCAGCAGGGAACCCTTCGTTTGCGTTTAGCATCGATCCACCTGGCAAGAATGCGAGACTGGCGGCAGCGGCGACGCTGAATTTGAATAAGCTGGGTTTCTGACGAAAACGCATCTTGTCGATTGAGCCTTGATGGCAGAAAACGAACGAGAACGGAACAAGTCCAAGCCCGCGCATCGAAAAACCGACGGTAGACGTGTGCTAGTCCCACTTGATCGGATTCGGCAAACTGGTCGAACTGTCTTGAAGAAAACGGCTGCGACGATCAGGCGTAGACGCGAATACCCCGCAAAACACCCCCAAATTAGCTTCCAATGAGCCAGATTCGCTATCAATACGACGTCATCGTTATCGGGGCGGGGCACGCGGGAACCGAAGCCGCGGCGGCGGCTGCACGTGTCGGCGCGAAGACTGCTTTGCTGACAACGAACCTAGACACTGTCGGGCAAATGTCGTGCAACCCAGCGATCGGAGGCGTGGCGAAAGGTCAAATCGTCCGCGAAGTCGATGCGTTGGGCGGACTGATGGGTGAGGCGATTGATGCGTCAGGTATCCAGTTTCGACTGTTGAATGTTCGCAAGGGTCCGGCGATGCACAGCCCTCGCGCCCAAGCGGACAAGAAGGCGTATCAAAACCACATCAAGCATCGCATCGAAATCCAAGACAACCTCGACTTGCGGCAAGAGACGGTCGAGGACTTGCTGACCGAGACGATCGACGGTCGCGATAAGATCATCGGTGTCAGTGTTCGCGGTGACGCGCAATACATCGCGCCAACGGTTGTGCTCACCACGGGCACGTTCTTGCAAGCGATCATGCACACTGGCGATGCAAAGTCGGCTGGCGGAAGGGCAGGGGAGGGTACTACGAAAGGGATCAGTGGTGCGCTGAACCGATTGGGTTTTGAGATTGATCGCTTCAAGACCGGCACGCCGCCGCGTCTGAATGCACGCACGATCGACTTCTCTAAGACCGAAGAGCAGCCCGGCGATGAACAACCGCAACCGTTTTCGTATTTAACTGGCAAGTTGGATGTGCAGCAGATGCCGTGTCACATCACTTACACGAACACTGCCGTGCATGATTTGATTCGCGAGAATCTGCATCGCGCGCCAATGTACAGCGGGCAGATCAATACACGCGGTCCGCGTTATTGTCCGTCGATCGAAGACAAGGTGGTTCGCTTTGCCGACAAAGAAAGCCATCAGTTGTTTTTGGAACCCGAAGGCCGCGAAACGCAGGAGGTCTACGTCAACGGAATTTCGACCAGTTTACCGCGCGACGTTCAAGACAAGATGTTTCGGCTGATCGAGGGTTTGGAAAATGCGTCGATCATGCGCTACGGCTACGCGGTGGAGTATGACTTTTGCCCGCCAACACAGCTTTGGTCACACTTGGAGTCCAAGGCC
Source organism: uncultured Pirellulaceae bacterium (assembly GCA_964444105.1). GTDB lineage: Bacteria > Planctomycetota > Planctomycetia > Pirellulales > Pirellulaceae > K23-9. The sequence goes on along the minus strand of CAYUGI010000003.1, from coordinate 2,196 downwards.
ATCGACGGTTTGTTTTTGGCGGGTCAGATCAATGGCACGACGGGCTACGAAGAGGCCGCTGGTCAGGGTTTGATCGCAGGTCTGAATGCGGCACGCAAAGTCGCTGGCAAAGAGTCGTGGTTGCCGACACGCGATCAAGCTTATATCGGCGTCTTGGTGGACGACTTAGTGACTTCGGGAACGGACGAGCCGTACCGGATGTTTACCAGCCGCGCGGAGTATCGTTTGCTTTTGCGACAGGACAACGCGGATCGCCGGTTGACGGCGTCAGCCGATGAACTGGGTTTGATTTCGGCGAAGCGGCGTGAACGTTTTCAAAACAAGTTGTCGGACATCGACCGGGCGATGGAATTGTTGAAGGCTTCGCGAGTGGAGAATGTTGCGGGAGACGTCTATCTACGGCGTCCCGAAGTGACTTGGGAAACGATGTGCGGGCACGTCAGCGAGTTGGGTGCCATTGATGGCGAGGCGGCTCAACAATGCGTCTACGACATCAAGTACGAAGGCTACGTCAGCCGGCAAAAGATGGAAGTCGAGAAGCAGCAGCGTTTAGCCGAAAAGATCATTCCTGAATCGTTCGACTACGAACGCATCGGATCGCTGCGAGGGGAAGCTCGCGAAAAGCTGGAAAAGATCCGCCCATCGAATTTGGATCAAGCCAAACGCATCAGTGGTATCACTCCAGCGGATATCGCACTGGTAATGGCGTATTTGAAATAGTTGCCTCGCCAGGCCCTGGCGGGGTGTGTGCGAACATCAGTGCAGCATTCCGTCAGGGCCTGACGGAACAACTTGGATTCCGCCAAGGCTGACGGAACGAGGAAAACTTCTGCAACAAAATTTGGCCTACTCCATTAAACCAAAGCCTTTGCGTAACTTACGGCGATTCGATCGATCTTGACCTAGTGAGTTAAATCGATAGAATTCGCGGTCGAGGCAAGCTTGGTAAGGCGGAGTGACTTGGAGTTTCCTGCCGCTTACGTTTTTCACGTAGATTAGTGCTGAAACGCGCTAGTGCGGGGACACGGGGGTTTGCTAAGAAACGGTTCTTGGTGACACAGTCACAATACCCAAGCAGGGTTTGCTTGAGTGCTGCGATTGCTAGCGAAAGGATGTTCCGACGGAACGGTTCGCGACATCAACTACCTGCTGAAGAGAGAAATGTGTCGTAGGATGACTGCGTCACACCTTTCTTTCAGCACAAAACAATACATTGGCAACGGCTTAGTCGTGCAGGGAGGATGGTTTCTGCCATGACCACAAAAACGGTTTTTACGACAGGTGAAGCGGCTAAGATTTGTAAAGTTAGCCAGCAAACGATCATTCGTTGTTTCGACAATGGGTCGCTGAAGGGATTTCGTGTCCCGGGAAGCAAGTTCCGTCGCATCCCGCGTGAACAGCTTTATCTGTTCATGAAGGACAACGGAATTCCCACGGACGCTCTGGAAAGCGGCAAAAAGAAGCTGCTGATCGTCGATGATGACCAAGATTTGGTTGATCTGATCAAAGACGGGTTCGAGCGTGATGGTCGGTTTGACATCCGCACCGCCAACAACGGCTTTGATGCTGGTATGGGTGTGAAAGAGTTTCGGCCAGACTTGGTTGTTCTGGACGTCATGCTTCCCGATATCAACGGGAAGGAAGTTTGCCAGCGAGTCCGAAGTGATCCCGCATTAGATATGGTCAAGATTCTCTGTATTTCGGGAATGGTTGAGCATAGCAAGGTGGATGGATTGAAGGCCGCTGGAGCGAACGATTTCATGCAAAAGCCATTCGCGATCGACGATCTCGTTGCTCGTTCTTGCGACTTGCTGGAAATCGACCGCAAAGTACCCGGTTAACGTGACAGTCGGACGCCCGCTGTCACACGCATTGGACTCGCGATCTCCTTCCATCCGTCAAGCGAACGTGTCAGCTTCCACGACGCAGGAAAGTAGGGGATCCAATCCGATGGGACTTCTACCTTGTATACGCCGAGGCAGTGATCGATGGTGGCTGCCGCTGTCATCGGTCGCGACGGAGACGCTTGGTCAGATCGTGCTGTCATCAAGTCGACAGTTCGACGAAGAAAGCGTTCAATATGCCTCGCTACGACGCCAAGTCGCGGCCGCCTTGAAGCTTGATCCACCGCTCACGATTTTTGCGGCCCTTCATTGGCCAGGCGAAGAAGCAACGCTTTCGGATTTGGCCGACTGG
>CAYUGI010000002.1:102733-106071 GCA_964444105.1 uncultured Pirellulaceae bacterium | reverse complement strand
CATCGGCAACTCCGACGACTCGCATACGCTCGGTTGCTTCCAAGTCACGGTCACGGTTGACACGCTCCAACTCGACTGCGTCAGTCTTCTCTTTGTTGCGTTGGGCAACCAAGACTTGACGCAACTTGTTTTCTTCGGCGACACCCAACTCTTCTTCGGTGGCGATTCGAGCACGCTCGGATTCCAGACGCTGCTCTTCTTCGACCTTTTTGGCCGATGCACGTTCACGAGCGGAGATTTCGGCGATTTCGCGAGTCTGCTTTTCTACCGCTTCGACGCGCTGACGTTCGAGTGCCAAGATTGTCTCTTCGGCCTCAACGTCTTGCTTCTTCAACGTCTTTTCTTTGTCACGTGTGAACTGGTTTTCTTTGACCTTCTCGTTTGAGGTCAGTTCGGTAATCTTCTTGATACCTTCAGCGTCTAAGATATTCGTTGGCGAAAGCATCTCGAGCGGCGTTTGCTCCAAGTAGTCAATCGCAGCGTCATCAAGCTGGTAGCCGTTCAAATCGGTGCCGATGACTTTCAGGATTTCGTCTTTGAACTTGTCACGTTGGTCGTACAAGTCAACAAAATCAAACTGCTTACCAACGGTCTTCAAAGCTTCGGAGAACTTGGCATCAAATAGCTCACGCAGCGTTTCCAATTCCGAACAGCGTTTCGCACCGATCGATTGGGCGACTTCCTTCATCTGTGTTTCGTCGCTGTCGACGCGGATGAAGAACGCAACTTTGATGTCGGCGCGAATGTTGTCTCTACAGATCAAACCCTCACTGCCTTCTCGAGCGATCTCGAAGCTTTTCAGCGTCAGATCCATGTACTCAACTTTGTTGATGACTGGGTACACCAACATGCCACCTGCTGTGGTGACGTCCATGGCTCCCCAGCCCGTTTTGACGATGGCTTTGTCGGGACCAACGACCAGGTAGCAGCTCTTGACGACGGACACGCCGATGACGACGGCCACCAAGGCAATAACAATGAGGACTGCGAAAAAGGTTAAAGGATCCACGGTTAGCTCTCCGAGTTGATTTTGGTGACGGTGTAGATGCGTTTGTTGGGATTGAAATCGATGATTCGGACTTCCGTTCCGCGTGGAAACGTCGAACCGTCAGTGCATACGTTCAGCAGCAGGGGGGCGGCGTTCGTACGAAACTTAGCTTGCCCATAAGACGGGGAAGCTTCGATTGACGAGATTTCACAGGTGGAACCGACGATTCGCTTCGGTTCGTATCCAGGCACTTTGTCAAACTTGCCGACCAATGGCTGCGTAACCGGTTTGGTTATCAAGACCGCTATAACCGTGTTACGAATGGTCAGCAGGAAGGACGGGATCAACGTGGCCGAGTAACGATGCACATCGAATCCATGCCACAGCGAATAGGAGAGTCCCCAGAAAGCGAGCGTGAAGACACTGCCCCAAATCGCGATGGGAATGCGGCCAAAGTTCGACCAACGGACGGTCATCGCGCCGAGGCTGCCGAACAGCCCCGGGTGGTTTAGGTCGGCTCCATCGACGCCCATGTCCACGTCGCCCACTTCCAAATCGGGCACGCTCAAATCCGGTACATCCAGATCCAAGTCCACGTCGACATCAACGTCGAGTCCCGTGTCAAAATCGCCTACGCCCAAGGCTGCGACGCCTGCGTAAATGATCATCAGGGCCAGCATGACTGATGCTGGCCAAACGGGACCGACAAGGAAGTTGTCGCTGAATTGGGTTGCGAATTCGGACACTGCGAAAGACCTAACCAGGTTGGATGGGAGTAAGCTCCGATTAGCTTAATGGTTAGGGCTGGGGCGGCGCGAAATCAGGGCGCAGAATTCTTGGTTTTGGTTGACAGTTGTTCCGTCAGCCGTGGCCGAACCCGCCAGTTGTTCCGACAGGCCCTGGCGGAATATGGGCAGAGTGAACGATGGCAGAGCCATCGTTTGCCCCGCAAGGGCCTCGTGGGACCACGGAAGATTTCAACTAGGATTGGCTCATGGCAGCCCGAATGCGCAGTGAATCCAGATCCAGCAATCCGACAAGCTGGCCGGCTGCGTCGACAACCGGCAATTGCCGTTCGTCGCGTGCCAGCGTTGGCAGAACTTCTTCCAGATTGTCATCCTCGTGGACCAAGGTGACATTGTGATCGGCCATCTGGCCAGCTGTTGTCATTGGATCGACATTCTCTTGAATCGACTGACTTACAGTCGATAGTCTCAGAATGCCCACGACAGTTCCAACGAGCGAAACGACGGGCATCGCGGCGACGGACGACGACTTCCAGCTTTGGGAAATCATGGAAAGCGGTGCATCCATGGAAATCGCCGGCGGGTTACGAATCATCGCGTCGCGCACGAAGTAACCGCGGACGGCTTCGGACATCTCGACTTGCTTGGCCTCGGACATACCGGCGTAAGCGATGAACATCGCAATCAACAACAGCACTGGATTTTCTCGTCCGCTGGTATACCAGACGATCGCCATTCCCACTGCGCAAACGAGGCCGATTCGCGATGCGATGTACGTTGCTTTTCGGTAGCTCATCATCATTGCCAGGACGCTTCGCAGCACGCGCCCTCCGTCCATCGGAAATGCTGGAATCATGTTGAAGATGACCAGCACGGTATTCGCGGCAAACAGATAGAAGATGTAGTTCAGCAGGCTTGGCTGATCCATCGTGCTGGCAGCTTCGGCTTCCGCTGCCTCGGCGGCCAAAGCTGGCGACGTAACGGCTTTGCCATCGGTCACCACGCTGGACGATTCAACCACAGCCGCGCCAGTATCTGTTCCAAAATCAAACAAGATGTTTGGCCCCAGGATGACCAGCAAGACGACGAATAGGCAGGATGCGATCACGACGTTAACGGCCGGGCCCGCGACGGCAACGACCAGTTCTTTCCATGGTTCACGTGGCATTCGTTCTAGCCTGGCGACGCCACCAATGGGCAGCAGCGTGATATCGACGGTGCCGATGCCGAATCGTCGCGCGGCGAGCGCGTGTCCATATTCGTGCAGCGTCACACAAAGATAGACGCTCAGGACAATCGCAATCATAAAGGCGATACCCAGAAGCCCATCCGCCAAGCTCTGATAGGCGACGAACGCCAACAGCAATGCAAACGTCCAGTGAACGTATAGCCCAATGCCGAAATACCTGCCAAGACTAAGCCGTTGCTTTAACACTGTTGTTCCATAATTGACACGATTGAGTGCCGTCGTTGCTTTGGTGGTTGCCGACGCGTGCATCGTACCGCAAACTTAGCTTTTGCACCGCTCCCCGGATCGTCAAAAGGTCTCGTGGAGTGAATCCGACCTCATCGTTTGGAAACGCCCTGATGCTTCGCCATAAACT
>CAYUGI010000002.1:65007-102633 GCA_964444105.1 uncultured Pirellulaceae bacterium | reverse complement strand
CTTTTGCACGTCGGCGTCAGAATGGACTAGTTGTCACGTCAGGCCCTGACGTGATGCTTTATTTATGACGGCGAAGCCGTCGGCGGACCCGCAAGGGCCTCGCAGGTCAACTACCTATTTCAGTGGCAAGCAGATGAGTTTCTCATCGGTTCTGGCGTACAGATGGCCATTGGCGATCGCTGGGTGCGCCCAGACGACGCCGCCACGGCGGTTGAGTTGTTTGCGTGTTGGTTCGATAAACTTGACCCGAGAATGAATGTCGATGCCGTTGGGCGAAAGCGTGGCCAACATTAGTTCTCCATTTTCGTTTTGCATGATTTCTCGATCACCGTTTTGAATGATGTAGACCGTGCCCCAACGATTTCGTTTGACGACCGTCAGGTCTTCCCAAACACGATCACCGGTCTTGATGTCTAAGCAGCGAAATTCGCCGTAGCTGTCAGCGCCGTAAATGTGGTCGCCACGGAAGACGGGATTGCTGATCATGCAGTGAAGCGCATCGGTGTTCTTCTCGTCGCGTCCCACGCGATGCCACATCTTTTTAGCGGTCGGTTTCGTTTTGTCGAACTGAATCAACATTGATCCATCGTAGAAAGACGCGACGAATATCAAGTCGTCCTGCACGATCGGGGTTGGCACACCAATTGGCATTTTGCGTGGCAACATTGGCACCGCCCAAAAAACGCTTCCATCGGTTGGGTTCAGGCCCGAGACACTTTCGCCGGTCCAGCAAACAACAACATCCTGGCCGCCTTGCTTGATCATGATCGGGGCACTGTATCCGGCACGTTCATCCAAAGATCGCCAGCGTTTTTCTCCCGTGGCTGAGTCGAAACCGACGACGCAGGCGTCATCTTTGCCGGCGACGATTTGAATGACCACGTCTTTGTACAGCAGTGGCGAAGCGGTGATGCCCCACACTGGCATGCGAATGTCATAGTCTGATTCCAGATCGCGCTTCCAGATGACTTCGCCAGTGATCGCATCGAGGCAGTGGAAGTGCCCCATCGCTCCAACCGCGTAGGCTCGTCCATTCTGAACCGTCACTGCGGCTCTGGGTCCAGCACGATAGCCGACAGTGTACTGGGATTCGTATTGGTACGACCAAATCTCACTGCCCGTTTGCGCATCGAAGCAAAGGATGCGCTCGACCTCTTGGTCGATGTCCTCCGGGCCGCGGTCGGTCACATACACGCGACCATCGGCAACGGTTGGGCCGCTGTAGCCTGCTCCGATTTCGACTGACCATTTTGGTGTGAGTGAATCTGGTAGCGACTCAATTTGCTCGGATGGGTTCAGTACTGCATCGCGATTGGCACCTCGCCATTGTGGCCAATCGTCGGCCCAAGCAGTCACGCTGGTTGTGAGGAAGAAACACAAAACGTTGGCGAAGATTGTGGCAACAGCTTGGCGGTTGGTTGTCAATCGAATCATGCTGGATCGACCTATGGATTGGTTTGCGTTATTCGGCGAGGATAAGTTTGTTTCATGCACCGCATGTAGGCCCAGTATTTGAGCGACTTGATTGACGCTTGCCAAACAAGTTGGCTGTTTCGAGCGTTGGCATGCCCTAGAAGGGCAATCTCTGCGGTTAGCCGGCCTTTGACTACAATCACAAGGTGTCGTTTACAATCGTCCACTTGAGGGTTTGCAAAAGTGAAGCATTTGGTCGTGTTTACCGTTCTGTTTGTGACGCTTTTCTCTGCGGAGAGCTTCGCTGAAGACTTTTTTGTGACGATCGGCGGTGGGCCAGAGCCACAGAGCAATCAAGTCTCGTTGGAAAGCAATGTGCAGTTTTCGCAACGAGTGTTGGACCGAGTCGCTATTCCGCTTGATCGAAGAAAAGTGTTTTTTGCCGACGGACGAGTTGGCAATCCAGATCTACAGTACTTGGATAGCGGCGCGGAATTCACGGAAGCCGTTGAATGGATGTCGAGGATTTACGGCGACGCTACGTCGATGAGGTATCGATATCGGGACCATGAAATTGAAAAGGTTAGCGGGCCGACGCGCAAGGCATTTCTGAAACAATCGTTTCAGATTCTGGCGGGCAATTTAAAGCCCAGCGATCGGCTAATTGTCTACGTCACAGCGCACGGTGGAGGTGCACTTGATGACGAGTATGACTACTACGGCAACGAGCGTGCCGACAGCAATCCGCATGACACAACCATCGCTCTTTGGGATGATGATTCACTAACCGTTAGTGAGCTGGACGGATGGCTGAATCGGTTTTTGCCGGGGGTAAAAGTGGTCTTGATCATGGCGCAATGTCACTCGGGCGGATTTGCTCATTCGATTTTCCACGACGCAAGTAGCAAACGTGGGCTCAATCCACAAATTCGAATCGGTTTCTTTTCGCAGCGTCACGATCGCGCCGCAGCAGGCTGTACACCGGAGATTGATGAACGTGAGTATCAGGAATACAGCACTTATTTTTGGGAAGCCATGGGAGGTGTCACTCGTGGCGGCGAACAGATTGAGCCGCCTGATTTTAACCAAGACGGGTTGGTTTCTTTTGCGGAAGCACATGCTCACGCCGTCATCGAGAGTGACAATATCGATATTCCAATCACGACGAGCGATGCGTTTCTGCGCAAATTCAGCCGTTTTGCTTTGCCACCGGACGACGACACCGAAGAGTCACAGAGCGGCGGAGGAGGATTGTTAGGTGCCTTATTTGGATCGCGAGAGACAGAGTCCAAGTCAACGAAAGAAGATGGATTAGTAGCATTGGGACGAGACTCGAAGATCGAGGAGGTTCTGAAATTGGCTCGTTCAGATCAAGCTGCCATCATCACCCGAATCTCGTCAGAAATGAAAGTAAAGCAAAGTGACACGGTATTGAAGATTCGACGACGGGCTAAGCGTTTTGAAGAAGCAGCAAAAAAGTCGACTCAACTGTGGGCGGCGGCGGAAGGTATTGTGGAGGGGGAGCGACGTTTGCTTGCTGAAAACGTTTCATTGAAATGGCCTTCGTTAGAAAGTTATTCCATCAGTCCACGTATGACGCAGTTGATGACCGAAGAGGGCGAGACTTTTGTTCAATATGTGAAGACGCTACCGGGTTGCGATTCTGTTCTTCAAGCAAAAGATCGGGCGGACAACTTGGAGGTCAAGATGGACAAGGCGGTCAATCGCGAAGCGAAACTTCGGCGATTGGTCCGTACCTGCGAAAATGTCCTGCTAGAAAAAAATCTTCCACTCTACGCATCAGAGAGCCAACGGCAACACTTCACGCGGATGTCCAATCTTGAAAGGGAGGGCCTGCCAGCGCGGCCTCCCTCTCCTCGCTAAGGCTCGACTCTCCCGCAGGCCAACGCCGTAGCGGATTCTCTGTCAGCCGTTGGCGCTAGCCACGGGCCCGTCTATCGCACAAATCCCCGGATTCTTGCGTGTTGCAATCGCTCGAGTGTTGTCGTGTTTCATCGCAGTAGCAAAGCGTATTGGGATTCCGAGAAAGGCCCGTGGCTAGCGCCAACGGCTTACTACCGTCATTTACCGATCCAAAATCCGCTACGGCGTTGCCCGCAGGCGGGAGAGTCAAACCAAGTTGGCGATCAGCGAGAAGTCTCAAAAGATCGTTCAAAAACAGCTAGGACTGCGACGGATGCACGTAAGGCTTGCGGTATTCTCGCACAAGCATCGCGGTCGCCTCTTCATCGTCCACGACGGTGTGCGTGGCGGGGTCGAACTTGAAGGATCGTCCTGACTTCATTGATTGGTTGGCCATGATGCACGACGCGCTGCTGATGTGGCCCTGTTCAATGTCCGCGATGGGCTTGCTTCGGTTGTCGATCGCGTCGAGGAAATCTCGCATGTGTCCGCGGATAGCCGACGCGACGTGTAGTTCCAAATTCCAGTCCTTCTTGTCACTCGTGTCGGTTGGATATTTGTCTTCTTCGATGAGTGCCTCGCCGTGTAGTTTCTTTCCTCCGCCGCGAGGGATGAAGTCGTATTTGTTGACGCTTAATTTCAGTGTGCCTTTGTCGCCGTAGATGATGCCTGCCCAAGGATATTCTGGGTCAGGCGCGGCTCCCCAACTGCGGTGCGTCCAAACAACGTCCAGGTCTTGGAAGTCGAAAATGGCAGTTTGCGTATCGGTGATATTGGCGATCGAATCGTGATCAACCATGACACCGCCCGTACTGCTAATCTGTTTCGGCCAGCCAAGCCCCAGTTGCCAACGAACCATGTCCAACATGTGAACACACATGTCGCCAACGATGCCGTTGCCGTATTCAACAAAGGCTCGCCACGAACGCGGATGGACCAATTCATTGTAGGGGCGAAGGGGCGCCGGGCCGGTCCAAGATTCGTAATCCAGGTGGCCGGGCGGTTGTGTGTTGGGTGGATTTTTGCGTGCTCGCATGTGGTAATAACAGCAGACTTCCGCGTGAGCAATGTCGCCCAGCAGACCAGCATCAACCACACGTTTCTTGGCCTCGATCAAGTGAGGTGTGCTTCGACGTTGCGTGCCGACTTGCACAACCCGACCGGTTGCGCGCGCCGCGTCCAGCATCGCTTTACTTTCAAGAACATCGACACCCGTTGGTTTTTGAACGTAGACATCGGCTCCCGATTCAACCGCGGCGATCATCGGCAACGCGTGCCAGTGATCAGGAGTATCGATCAAAACGATATCCAGATCTTTTTCGGCAAGCATCTCGCGGTAGTCGCCGTAGGTTCTTGGGCGCTTTTTTGAAGCTTGGCGAGATGCGATCAGTTGAGCAGCTTGATCGAGCATTTGCGAATCGACGTCGCAGAGAGAAACCACTTCGACTGGTTCAATGTTCAGTAGTTGAAGCAAGTCACACTTCCCGTACCAGCCACAGCCAATGAGTCCGACGCGACGGGGCTGCTTCGATTCGACTGCGTAGGCACGCGACGCGATGGCGGCGGATGAAGCAGTGATTGCGGAGTTACGAAAGAAATTTCGGCGATCCATGACGTACAGACTCAAACTGTTGAAATGAAGGAAATGACAAGGACAATTTTCTCATATTGTCGGTGTGGAAGGTGGGCGAAGCAAGCGACGGTAATTACATTCCTTTGCAGTCAGTCGTTTTCGTCGTCGACCTCGTGCTTGTTTTGTTAGCAGGAGGTTCGTCGAAGACGATCGCTGGATTTTTTTGAGGGGCATCTTGATCAACTAGACGCCGCTTAGAGGGATTAGATTTGATGGATGCTGTTCGTCGGCACAATCGCAAAATTTGGGACTCATTGGTCGACCAAGGAAACCGCTGGACGGTTCCCGCAAGCTCGGCAGAATTGGAAGCTGCACGTCGTGGCGACCTCTCGCTGTTGCTGACGCCCACCAAACCCGTTCCGGCGGACTGGTATCCACCGCTGGCTGGCTTGCCCACGCTTTGTTTAGCAACGGGTGGTGGTCAACAAGCTCCGCTGTTAGCAGCCGCTGGAGCCGAGGTAACGACGATCGACAATTCGCCAAAACAGTTGGCACAAGATCGTTTGGTTGCCGAGCGAGAGAGCCTGCAGGTCAAGACTGTCGAAGGCGACATGGCTGATCTGTCTGCGTTCAGCGACGGGCAATTCGGCTTGATTTTTCATGCCTGTAGCAACTGTTTTTCGGAAGTCGTCTTGCCGGTCTGGCGTGAAGCTTTCCGAGTGCTTCGTCCTGGCGGCGTCTTACTAGCGGGATTTAATAATCCTGTTCGCTATGCGATCGCTGAAGCCGATCAAGACAAAGGGCATTTAGAATTGACTCGGAAGATTCCTTGGTCCGACCTAACCGCTTTGAGCGAAGACGAGCTGAAGCGGACCCGCTACGACGCCAACGAGCCGCTTGAGTTTGGACATTCGCTGGAAGATCAAATCGGCGGCCAACTCAATGCTGGGTTCCATTTGACCGGGATGTTCGAGGATCGCTGGACCGATGTCGAGGATCCGCTTTCGGAAATCATGGACACGTTCATTTCGACGCGAGCTGTCAAACCGGTCGTCAACTAGGGAGCGTTTGTTTCCAACTCGGCTTGTTCATTCGCCGCGGCCGATTCTTCTTGGTCGATTGGATCGCCTTGAGTGTCGTCTCTTGGCAAAGTGATGGTTTGTCCATCGGGGAATTTCACGGTCAGTGCCTTTGCGCTCCACGTTCCTGCGGTGAGCGTCAGGGAGCCATCGACTCGTGCCGTACCGTTGGGACCTTTGGCGTTGAAACCGACTTTAGCACTGCCGTTGCCGTTGTTGTTTTGATAATTTTCGATCCCGATGGCGGATGTCGATTCGATCGGAGTGCCCAGCTTGTTGGCAATTTCTTCATCGGCAGAAACGTACGCGATCGCAGCGTCAACCGGCGCGCTCATCAACCCGGTTGCCCCTTTGAACGCGAAGAAACTGACCGCGCCACAGCAAATCAGACAAGCAGCGAAGAAACCCAGGACAAGCATCAAAATGGTTCCGAGTGACTTCTTTTGTGGCCCTGCGTTTTGGGCCGCTACTCGTTGATTGGCTTCGTGCTGTTGCTGTGATGATTGGTTGGACGGATTGTGGTCCCGACTAAAGGGATTGGAGTCGTCTGGCATACGGTGGCTCTTTGGATTGGTGAATGTCCATCAATCTTGCCACGCCGCCTGCGCGAAAGCAAGCGCACGTTCGTACGACAGTCTTCTAATGTTCGTCCAGCAACTCAACTTGCTTTCAGAATTGCGGACGTTAGCGTTGACGCACGTTCACAAACGGCGGTCGCCAACTCGGGGCAAGTGATGCATCGTCGATGTTGACGCCTGCTTCGCTATCACCACGATTGTTCAACAGTGGATGATCGGGTAACGAATTGAGCGAAGACAAGGAAACGAATTGCGTATGGCCGTCCTCGAAAAGAACATTGATACCACGACCGCTGTGGCCAATTTGCGATGAATCAATGTTTCCACCCGTGATGGCACCGACAGGCGCATCGGACATGACGGCGAAAGTCGAGCGAGATTCAAATCGCGGTGCCGTCAAGCTGTCTTCTTCCACGACACCCAAGTTGTAAGCGTAGTGACCTCCGGCGACGCGCTGCAGTTCTTTAAGCCGATTCACGGGGGTTGAATGAAGATCGCTAGCGGGTACCAGTTCGTTAATACTGGCAAGCTGTGTGCCGCTGGAATCGGGCAAGTCCAGCGAGGGGCACCAACGCATCGAAGGATCCTGTAATAACCCGGCATCCTGAAGTCGAACCGCGTAGACACCTGCAAACGCTTCAGGGCCTTGCGGCGAAACGGCTGGCAGTTGTTCCTGGGGATTGAGACTGACATACGAAGAGAACAGAGTACCAAACTGCCGAAGCTGATCTTGGCAAGCAACTTTACGTGATTCGAATCGGCCCTGGGCGATTGCGGGTAGCAGCAGCCCCAACAAAATGGCGACCGCAACACATCCGCTGACCCAGTCCATCCAACTGGCACTTGGCCGAGGCGAAGCGCCGACGACAGCTCCCATGGGTGCTAGCTGAACAGACGCATCAGAGTTCGGTAAGTTCGAATCGACTTCGAGAGAACTTTGCGTGGACTCATCGGTGGATACCGGGCTCGCTGGCGGCAAAGGCGGAAGTGCATCCAGTGTTCTTGAGACCAAGTCATCGCTCGGTGCCGATGGCGGTTGGTAGTCCTCTTCCAGCGGTCGCAAAGCCGCTTCGAGCCGCGACAATTCCGACCTCGCCTCGGGATCGTCACGAAGCCATTTGGCCACGCGACGCATCTCGTGCGGCTCAAGCGCTCCCAGCAGATAACCCAGCAGGTCTTCGTGCATTGCCGTCACAAGTGTCCATCGGTCAAAAATGAAGACATCACGAAACGTTCGCGATGTCTTATGATGGTTACGTTAAGAGCACGAACGTGGTTCGCGCTATTGCTTTTCCGTTATGACCAAGCGCTCCACGTCAATCGTCGATCTGCGGTTGATGCGTCTCGCCCCACAGCTGCCCAAGTCGCTGCACCGCGGCATGGAGGCGGCTTTTAACGGTCCCGACGGGGATTTGAAGCGCCTCGGCTGCTTCCCGGTATTTCAGGCCTTGATAGTAAACCAAGTGAATGACTTGCTGGGCGGATTCGCCCAGCGATTCGACCGCTTCGTGAACCCATACGCCTGATTCATGTTGAGCGGCGGTGGTCAACGGATCCGGTGCCCCGCCCACAATCGTGTCACTCCAACTACCTGACCGCTGATCGTCTTCGCCGCGTGCGAAGCGGTCCAAACTGACCATTCGATGACGTTTGTTGCGACGCTGTATGTCGATCGCTTGGTTGGTCGCGACAGCGTAGAGCCACGGCCGGAAACGGCGTTTGGCGTCAAATTGTTGACATTTCAGGTGTACTTGTAGAAAGGTCCCCTGAAAAGCGTCTTCGGCCAATTCAGCGTTACCAATGTAGCGACGCAGATAGCTGTAGATTTCGCGTTGGTACCGGTTGATCAGTTGCTCAAACAAACTTCGATCGCCCGACTGTCGATACTGGATCAGCATCGCTTCATCGGTCATTTCTTCTGTTTCGGAATCAATTTTGGGGGCAGACGCAGATTCTGAAGCCGCAGTTTGAGTAGCCATGGGTTCTTCCCAGTCGACAAGTAAATGAGCGAAAAGTCGTGATAGGTAAGTGGATGAAGCATACAGGCACACCCAAGGGTGGACCATCTGCCTCTCTATCACGCGTTGGTATGTTCGCGAAACCGCCGCCGAGAACCGCACATTTGGAAGGAATCCACCAAACAATCGTGTCAGACGCCTAGTTAAGCAATCGTCTCCACCGTGATGACACTACGTATTGTGATGCGTAGCGGGTCGCAGGTCAAAGTAAAGAATGCAGGTGAAAGATCTCACAAGGTTCCAAGTGGGAATGCTGGAAGTTCGTCGGCCCGCCCATCTGGGGGCCGAAAGTCCAGTGCTGAGACCTTCCTACTTCACCTTCAACATCAACTTAAACCACAGAGTTTCGAGGAGCTGAAGTTGAAGGTGAAGGTGATGGAATTTGGGTATAAAACGGGCCCGCTAGTCCGTCAGTTTCTTTGTAGATCCGAGACCAAATTCTGTGAGCGATTCTTCCGATGACGGTACGGCCGATGGACAATCCGCTGCCTACCAATGGTTCCAAGCGGGCGACATCAACGCTTTCTTTGGCTTGATGCTGGACAACATTGTCGGCTTGATGCTGATGGTGGGCTTACTGGTCGGGTTCGGTTTTCCGAAGGAATTCGCTGTCGGTGCGATGGTGCCGGGAACAGCCTTGGGTGTTTTGATAGGGGATCTGGCCTTTTTCTGCTTGGCATTCCGTTTGGCCAAGCAGACCGGTCGATCGGATGTCACGGCCATGCCCCTGGGTTTGGATACTCCGTCCACTTTCGGATATACACTGTTCATCCTGGGGCCGTCGTATTTGCAAGGCGTCGGCGCGATGGGGCTTTCGCCCGAAGACGCTGCCTACCGAACATGGTACATCGGGATTTGGTGCATCGTGATGAGCGGATGCATCAAGTTGATTCTTGCTCCGATGACCGAGTGGATCCGACGTGTTGTTCCTCGCGCCGGGTTGCTGGGCTCGCTGGCCGCGATCGCGCTTGTGCTAATTAGCTTCATTCCTTTGACGGAAATTCTCGGGCACCCGCTGCCGGGTATTCTTGCGTTGGTCATTGTGTTGACCACTTTGATCGCTCGCGTGCCACTACCAGGACGAACGCCGGGAACACTAGGAGCACTCGTGATCGCGGGTGCCGTCTACTATCTAGTTTGTTTGACCGGCGGTTTCGGTTATGAATTCCCGTCGTCGCCTTCGGTGCAGTGGCTGCCTATGAAATGGACGGAAGCCTGGTCGTTTGGTTGGGTAGGAGCATTTACCGATGCAATCCCTTATTTGCCAATCGCTCTGCCCTTTGCGATTGCGACCGTGGTCGGTGGAATTGATTGCACCGAAAGCGCAGCTGCAGCAGGTGACAAATACGACACTCGCACGGTGATCGGCGTGGAGGGAATTGCGACGCTAATTGCAGGGCTTTCGGGAGGTGTGATTCAAACAACGCCGTACATCGGACATCCGGCATACAAGGCCATGGGTGGTCGCGCGGCGTACACTCTGGGCACTGCGTTGCTGGTAGGGTCAGCAGGATTGCTAGGGTACTTTTCGCTGTTGGAAGCTTGGATTCCCAAACCAGTCGTCATGCCGATATTGGTTTTCGTGGGGCTTGAAATTACAGCGCAGAGTTTTCTGGCAACGCCAAGACGTCACTATGCGGCTGTCGCGCTGGCCTGCTTGCCGGCATTGGCAGTGTTGGCGATGAGTATTCCGGGGCGCATGTTTGGCGATGGCGCTCTTTTGGGAGCGGGCATCAACCCTGATTCACTTTCCAACGAAGAACTTCGCGCGAACATCAAGACACTGACGATGCTCAGCAGCGGATTCATTTTGACAAGTCTGCTATGGGCTTGGATGTTGGTCGCCGCGATCGACCGCCAATTGAAATTAGCAGGCATCGTGATGCTGGTCGCTGCAGCGCTAACCCTCTTTGGAATCATGCACTCGCCCCTGCCCGGCAATCAACTGTTTGTGCCGTTTGGCCCAGAAAGCTGGGGAGACGTCGTGTTGGATGCCGAAAACCGCCCCTACGTCTTGGAATTCGCGGCAGGCTACGCCGCCGCCGCCGTGATGTTCTTTGTTTGGGCGACGTTCCCAAATCTAGGCAGCCCGATTTCCGATGAAGAGTAGGACCCGATTTCGGAAGAAGAGTAGGAATTGACGAGATTCAAATTCACCGCCCTTCGGGGCAAGTAAAGCCAAGCGGTTGACGTCTTTTTCCAAGAGAAATCGCCCTTGATATCCGCCCACTCTTTCACATTGCTTCCCGGGCTAGAGCAAGCTTCCAACGACGAGTTTGATTCCGGTTGCGACCATCACAACGACAAGGAAACCGAATACCAGTCGGTTTCCTTTCGTGATAGCCAATTTCGCGCCGGCGATCCCGCCAAGTATATTTCCAGTCGCCATCACGAGTCCAGGTAGCCACTGAATCAAATCGTAGGCCGCGAACACCGCAATTGCCGCAAGGGTGACGATGAAACCAATCCAGTTCTTCACCGCGTTGGAGGCAACCAAATCGCCAGTGTTAAGCAAACCCATCGCGAGCAAAATCAAAATCCCCATCCCAGCTTGGATGAATCCGACATAGATTCCAATGAGGAAAAAGACGGGGGCAATCCAGCGGCGCGAACTCTCCGACGCGACCTGGGATTCGAGAATTCGTTTTGGATTCTTTATCAACAGCGCTGCCATCGCCAAGAAGATCGCTCCGAAAACCGGTTCAAAAGCATCAGGTGGGAGATACACCGCAAGTAGCGACCCAAATGGCACACCGAGCAGCGTGGGAAACGTCAGTCGGTTGGCGAGTTTGCGATCAAGGTGACCGTGTTTGTAAAATGTCGCGACCGCACTGCCGCTAGAGAAGAGCACGGCAACGCGATTGGTGCCGTTCGCAATTTTCGGATCAAGACCAAAGAGCATCAATGCGGGTAGCGTAAGAAAAGATCCGCCACCGGCAATCGTGTTGACGATACCTGCGACGAAACCTGCAACCACCAGGATCAGGTAATAAATGACTTCCAACTTTGACTTCCGATTTGGCAATGGCGAACTGTCGCACAAGACACAACCCTTCATCCGGCCCATAGGCTACTAGAAAAAGGCGTCGGCTGCTTTCGGTTTTCCAAGCGGAAGGACTTCACGCTTTGCCTGAAAAAACTAAGGCGACAAACCCGGGGATAGGAGTTGTGATGCCAAAGCCAATCCGCCGAGTTCAAAGCTAGCCCATCGAATTTAGTGCGCCGTGATGAAGTTCACTGCAAAGTCAACGGCTCGAGGATCGTTCATCAAGAAGCTATGCAACACTGGAAGCGTATGAAATTCTTTGCAGCCTTCCAACTTTGCTTCATCAAGGCTGACAACAAAGTCTCCATCACCATCGACCAGCGGATTGCTGACGATGTTCGCCGAAACATCTCCGGCAACGATTGCAAATGGGAACGGCGGGGTCGCTAACTTTTTGACGAACTCATTCCACTCGGGGCCCAACTCCATGCCGCCTTTGCCGGTCACAATTCCGTACAAACCCGTCGGAGCAAGTCGTCGAGAGATCGATGCGCCTTGATTGGGTGGGCCAAGCATGACCATCGATTGGCATCGAGGCAAAATGTTTGCCGGATCGCCGTCGGCTTGCAGTTCGCCGATCAGTCGTCGGACGACGATATTGCCCATGCTATGTCCGGCGAAGCTGAATTGCGTATTGGACGGCTGATCCTCCAACACCTGGCGAAGTGCTTTCGCGTGATCGTCGATTGACTTTCGTGTGCTGGCGTATTGAAAACGAATCACATCATCCAGCTTTTCTTTACGCAGAGCCAGCTCCAACGGTTTCATCGAGTGACTTGTTCGCATCAGCCCATGCAGCAGCACAGCGACGTGGCTTGGATTCTGTGTGTTCGATTTAGCCGGAATGGTCTTGTCCAGAGCCGCTACGCATTGGCCGTAAGTTCCCCAGGCACGACGAATGTTCCCTGGATCCAACATGCGAAAATGACCTGTCAACGAATGTTCTTGAATGCGGTAACCAGCCCGATAGCAATGGTCGGTCCAAACCTGTGTACCGCCGGCAGTTTTCGTCGGGATATTAAAACGCGGCACGCTGCTGTTCTCGTCAGTGACTGGGTTCTCAATCGCACGGGTGGATCCGCTCTTCGTTTGCATGTCCTTCGCGACAGGCATATTGGCACTCGTCTGCCCGACTAACTGATGGCTTTCAAACAATACCGATCCAAGCAGGGCAGCAATCAATAGAATACGCATTTTGCACACAGATGGAGAGAAGATCACAGCGGGAAACGTGCCGATACAAACAAAGAGCCCTCGTATCGGTCTGCGATGCGCGAAAAAATCAGGCGTCTTTTTGCATCGACGTCACCATTTCAACAAATTCGACTTCGCTAATAATGTCGATTGTATGACCTGCCAGCTTCAAGCGATTGGCTTCTTCTCTTTCGCTCTGGCCGACGCAGTTTCCAAGCACCAACACACTTGTCTGCTTAGTGACTTCGTGCTGACATTCACCACCGCTACGCGTTGCCAATAGCTCCGCATCGTCTTGTGACAGTGAGCTAAGCTTCCCCGTGAACACAATCCGTTGACCGGCAAGTGGTCGAATGAAATCGGCACGCACCAACAAGCGTTGCACATCCAGCTGATCTGTTTGATACGCCAGCGGGGTTTCTTGAACAACCGTTCGCTTAGGACTTGTCTTTGGGCGGCTTGCCTTTTTGCGAGTTGGTCCTTGTTTGCCCCATGACCCTGCAGTGCCGCGGGTAAGCGAAATCTTGCTCTCGAGTGACTCCAACGAATCAGCCTTGCGATCGATTCCAGCAGCCAAGAGAATTTTTGCGCACGCGATCGAGTCTTCCAGTGCATCGTGATGTTGGAATCGTACTCCTAGCCAATCCGAAAGCGGCTTGAGTCCAAAACGCGGTCGCTTGGGCCACACACGACGTGCGATCGCTCGAGTACAGGTGTACTGAAGATCTGGAATCGCTTGGCCATGCTTCGTCAAACATGCCAGTAGCACGCCGATGTCAAAACTCGCGTTATGCGCGACCAGGCAATCGTCGGCAATCGTTTCGCGTATCTCGGGCCAACACTGGCCAAAGGTAGGTTCGCCAGCAACCTGCTCAGGCGTGATGCCATGAATCCGAATGTTCGATTGGGCGAAGAAGAATGGTTCAGGGCGAATCAACCACATCGCCTTATGCGTGATTTTCCCATCGCGAATCCGCACGGCAGCTAGTTGGCAAGCGCTGTCCGCCCGGCGGCTTGCCGTTTCGAAGTCGATGGCTGTGAAACTAGCAGCGAAATTTGCGGCGAAACTAGCGGTGGAATTAGCAGGGAAATCCATTTTCTCAATACGAATACATGCGGCAAAAGAGCGAGAACCGACTGATTTTGGCGACCGTTCTTTCCATTCGGCCTGCCGTCCAATGAGTCGATTGGAGCACAAACCTGGACGCACAGTAACGTCGCAACGTCTTTTTGCCCATGAATCACCCTCGCACTCCGTCTTCAACGGAGGATTCAATTCAGGTCCCAAATACGGCTATTCGGCAGTATTCCGGCCATCTGCCGAGACTTGCCGTGGCTCTGGGCTATCATCAGCCCCGAATGAATCCGTGCAAAACGCTTGTTCTGCTCTTGGGTGATATTTATTGTATTGGCTTGGGCATTCTGCGCCAGATTCATCGCTTGTGCCGAGCATACTGAACAGATGCCAATTTAATCCGATTTGGACTGTTCGCCGCTTTTGCTTGTTTATTTGTTTTCAATTCCACTACAGAACTTGCCATCATGTTTTCATTTGGGTCCAGACGCTTAGCCAACAAGAAGTCTGTAGCAGCTAGGTCCAAACGCCGTCGAAGACTTAGTCGCAGTCTGGAGCAGCTTGAGTCACGTCATCTACTCGCATCGCTGACAGGTGAAGTTTGGGCAGATACCAATGCCAATGGCATTCGTGACGCTAGCGAGAGCGGCGTGATCGATGCTCGTGTCTATTTGGATGTGAATGACGATCAACAGTTCAGCCCCGACGAACCGTTTGTCCGCACGGACAGCACGGGGCAATATCTATTTGAACTCTTGCCCGCGGGTGATCACGTGGTCCGCGCGGAGTTGTTGACTGCGCAAACGCAGACCACTCCGCAATCTTTCTTTGGCGTCACACAGATTGCAGGCGATAACGAGAACGAATCGCGTCTATTTCAGATGAATGGTGCCGGTTCAGTTTCGTTGCTCGGTGCGAATTCGCAAACGCCAATCGACGGCATCGTCGAGACGAATGCGGGAACGTTGATCGGCATCGATTCTCAGACCGATACCGTCTACCAGATCGACAAGGCAACAGGCGCGACCTCTCAGCTAGCGGTAGCGGCATTCGATTTGCAAAGTGGTCTCGCCTATGACTCACAAAGCGACACAATTTACGCCACTGCAAATGTCAACAACACTTTGCAACTGATGGAGGTTGATACGTTATCGGGCCAAGTATCCGAACCCGAGCTAAAAGTCGAAAACGTGCGGGCCATCAACTTTGGAAGCGAGTTTTTTGATTTCGATCTGGAAAGTCAAACGAGCGTTGCGATTCCACGCAACAACAGTTTGTTCACCAGCTCTCTGGACGAACGCAGCGATGGAACGGTTTATGGATTGCAGGGTCGAACACTGATTGACTACACGTTTTCGTCGGTTGGATCGGACGGGCAACGAATCGCCACGCTTTCACAGTCCATCAGCGCGATCAGTTTTGATGCAAACGATCAACTTTTTGGTCTCAGTAGTTTTCCCGCCGCCCTTCATCAAATTGATCCCGTCACCGGAAGCGTTGACGCCGGTGTTCGAATCACGCTTGACGGGGCTACCGTTTTTGGTGTCGAGGGCTTTGATATTGCTGCTGACGGAACTCACTACTTCGTTGATACAACACATCTCTACACGTTTGATCCTGCGACGGGTGTAGCGACTCAAGCTCCGAACGCTGGTTTTTCATTGGGACCGGGTTTTACATCGCTTTCGGTGGCGGCAGATGGGGTTGTCTATGCGAGTGTATTTAGTTCGACGAGCCCCCTGGCCACCATTGATCCGGTGACAGGGTTAGCCACGCCGCTGGGGAATTTTCCGCTAGGCGCGCCCTACGCAGCTGTTGTCGCGGGTGATTCGTTTGCGACTGCCGCGCCGCTGCCTGGCGGCAACTCGACTGCATTAACGTTCGATGCATCAACCGGGCGTATTGTCGGGTTCGATGACGCGACTGATCAATTTTTTGAATTTGATTCCAACGGGCGTGGAAAAACTCTTGCGACTGCAGCGCAGCCACTCAACAGCTCTTCGCTTGCATTCAATGGTTCAGACTTCCTCATGTTTGACGCTGACGATGCGTCGGGCACGTCCGTGCTAAAGGTTGATCCGGCGACGGGAAATGTGACGCCTTTGCTTCAATCGACAGCCGCCGTTGCCCCAGCTGCCTTAGACTTTTCCGCTCGCAGTACCGCGCACCGCGTCAGCGTTGATGCTTCTCAGTCCATTGCGGGACTTGGGTTTGGGCTGCAAGGCAATGTGAACACGCCCGCGCTGGGTTCGGGACTGTTCATTAACGAACTTTTGATTGATCCCCTGTTCGAGGTTAAAGATTCGCAACAGGTTGTTGAAATTCGCGGTGTGCCAAACTCAACCATTCCCGATGGCACCTACTTTGTTGTGATCGAGGAACGTTCTTTCCAAACAGGCGAAATCCAAGTCATCATCGACCTGAGTGGAATTCAGATTGGCAGCAACGGATTCCTGGTGCTGCTTGCCGGTGACAGCCCCTTCACGACGACGCCGGGCGCCAATGTGCTCAGGTCAACGTCACCTGGCTTCGGTGGACTACCCGGAGGTATTTTCTCCGACGTTCACACATTCAGCGACACGTTGGACTATATCAACGGCGACAATTCTTACATGTTGATTGGGTCAGCCGTCGCGCCGCCACTTGGTGGTGATATCGACCGAGACGACAACGGTCTTGCCGATCCTGACGGCATCATCAGTGACTGGGACATCATTGACTCGATTGCCATGCACCGTTTTTCATTTGCAGATCAAACCTACAGCAACCTTGCGTTCATCAACCAAAGTTTTGACATACCAGCAGATTTTGTGATGCCTGAGGGCGGCCAAGTTGTTCTTGCCGATGGCTACGGGTATGCAGCCCGCGTCGGTGACAGTTTGGGCAGTTCGCCGCAGGACTGGATCGTTGGAACCGTTCGCGATGAAGTTACTGGTAACGCCGGATTCCGATTGGGTCTGGAGGATGGCACTTTCGGTCCGCCGACGCAGTTGGCCTTCCAAGGTCGAGACCTTGATCACTTTGGTGACAGCAACTTTGTAGGCGGCGTTCGTGGTTCAGTCGCGTTGCAGCCCTTGGTGGAGGGTGACCCAATCACAGATCCTGCTGCTGGTGTCACCGTCCTAGCGGACACCAATGGCAACCGGCGGCAAGATGTTCTTGGCTTCACGCTTGAACCAGACAATTTTTCTGTTGACACGCATCTGATCAACTCGCTCCCTGGCGCCACTTTCAGCAACGCCAGGGAAGACGGCACCGTCATCGGATTTGAAATCACCTCGCATGCCGAATCATTCTTTAATCCTAATGGCAACCGCGTGTTCGCCCACTCGGGTATCGATTGGTTTCCGGAGTACCGGAAATTCCGAACGGACTTTTATCGGCCCGCACGATCTGTGTCGATCGATGGCATCGGAGCAAGCACCGCGACTTTCATACGGTTAGATGCTTTTGACGTTGATGGGAACTTGTTGGGGTCAACTACCAGTCGCAATCTGGTCGGTGCACAGCGTGAACGCCTCACTTTGTCGTTTCCCAATGATGTGATTTCTTACTCGTTGGCTTACGCGACGGATTCGCTGCCCGACGTCAACGACACCGTGATCAGTGGTTCGCCATTGGGAAAGCTAGATCGTTTTTCGTACACCCAAGGTGAAGCTGTCACGACAACAAATGAATTTGGTCGTTACGAAATATCGAACTTGTTTCCCGGTAACTACGAAGTCAGCTTCATCAATACGCCGGGCAACCGTGAGTTGATTGGTGCTCAAAGTGTTCCCATCACCATCCAAAGATACGAGAACTTCATTTTGGGTCCAAATCTGGAACCAACGACTGCCGACGTGGATATCACGATTGAAGAAAACAGTCCGGCCGGAACCGTGCTCGGCACGATTAGCGGCGATGATGATGATGGACAGCCCACTTTTTCCATCGTCAGCGGATTCGAGTCTGGAATTCAGATTGATTCGATGAGTGGTGAATTGACCGTTGGCCCGACATCCATTTTGGATTTTGAAACCACACCGATTATCTCAGTCCAAGTCGGCGTGACTGATTCACTCGGTGCGGTCGCCATTTCACAAGTGATGATCCAGTTGGCGGATGTTAATGAAGCTCCCATTGTTCAATCGGCACAAATCGTCATTGCCGAAGATGCAACCGTCGGCAGCGCGATTGGCCGCGTTCTGGCATCAGATCCGGATGCAAGTCCGAATGATCGGTTGCTCAGTTACCAATTAGACGGGGGCACTGGCTCAGATTTCTTTGCGGTGGATCCTTCGACTGGAATCATCACATTGACCGATGCGGAAGGTGTTAATTTTGAAGGCGCACAGTCTCGTACTCTGGTTATCACTGTGGCGGACAACGGCGAGACGCCTCAATCAACCACGTTCACCCAGACCATCAGCGTGTCCAACGCGAACGATGCTCCGCAGTTGGTGATCCCAACGATCGAAATTGACGAAAATGTCACGGGTGTGATCGGCAGCTTAAGTGTCATTGATCAAGACGTGGACCAGCTGCACGTTTATCGCGTCACCGGCGGTAGCGGCAGCAACTTATTGGAGGTGCGACCGAGCGGTGACATTGCCGTACGTGAAAATGCCCAGATCGATTTCGAGAGCCACCAGACACTTGAGTTGAATGTCACCGTGATCGACAACGGACTGCCGTCTCTGAGTGACGTTGGGGTTGTCAGTATTTCAGTGGCTGATGTAAACGAGCCAGCAACCGCGACAATCTTGAATCCGTCCGTGGGCGAAAACGCTCAGCCTGGTGACGTTGTAAGTATCGTCAATCTGACGGATGCAGAGAATGCTGTGGGCAACTACACCATTACCATCGCTGACGAATTAGACGGCGAGCTATTTGAGCTGCGCCCAATCACATCGCAAATTGACGGAGTCGAGCAATATGAACTGGTGGTCAAGGACGGAGCAGCCTTCGACTTCGAGACCGATCGTTCGGTATCGATCGCGCTGCTTATCAATGACCAGACTGGCAATAGCGATACCTCTCGGGTCGAAAAGAACATTTCAGTTCTCAATGAAAACGACGCCCCGACCGTTCGCACTTCTCGAATCATCGTCTCCGAAGGAGCGGTGCCTGGGAGCGAGACGGTACTAGCCCGTTTGCGTTTTGCGGATGTGGATCCAGGCGAAACCCTGACTGCCAGGATTATTGGCGGAACCGGAGAGGGCTCGTTCTTGCTTGACCCGGAAACGCACGAATTGACGCTTGCTCCCGGTGCGCAACTTGACGCTGACGTCGATGACCCAACGCTGACGTTGGAGATCGAAGTCACTGATGCTGGCGGCAGCACTGGCACCGGCGAGGTGATCGTTGATATTAGCAATGTGAACGAAGCCCCTGCCTTTGTCGGCACGCTGGGTGATGTGCCTGTTACCAGTGGCCAGTCGCTTGAACTACTTTTGAACAGTTTGGTGAACGATCCGGAAAACGGCGATTTTCAAATCAGCGTGTTCGACGCTGACGGAGGATTGCCAAGCTTTGTGGAATACGATCCGGAAACGCGAACGCTCTCGGCTGTCCCTAGCATTCTTGACCAGGGAGTTTATCAGCTGACAGTCCGCGCGTTTGAACTTGGCTCCACGGCTGTGAATGATCTAAGTTTCTCGATCAATGTCCAGCGAGGAGATCAGCCATTTACCAATCGTCGAAACCGTGCGGACGTCGACAACAACAAGCTGGTTGCACCAAGCGATGTATTGCGCGTGATCAATTTCCTGGCTGAATTTGGCGAGTCTTCGGTCGCAAACAACACTAACTTTCCTGGGTTCATTGATGTCAGTGGAGACGGCATCATTACTCCGCTAGACATATTGCTTGTTATCAATGAACTCGCAGAACAGGCTGTCTCGTCTGCTCAGGGTGAAGCGATCGACATCTTGGATGCGAGCCGCGAAGAGGCAGTCGACGAAGCGATGCTGCATTTGGATGAGGCAAACCTGTTCTAGGCGTTCCCAACAGGCTAGTTTCGACAATCCGATTCGTGGTTGCGTCGAAAGCTTGACCACGCACGCTCCGGTGCTAGATTGCTGACGAGGTAATGCTCAGGCGGCAACGTTCCCTGTGTGTGACTCAGGCAACTCAGCAACTAGTGCAAAAGGGGCGCGACATGACTTCAGCAGAAGAAGCCAAGACTGGATCTGCCGTTTCGATCGATCCGGATATGACGACGGCGGAGCAATTGCTGAGAGATTCGTTCGGCTTGGGGGACTTTCGCGACGGACAGCGGGACGTCATCAGCCGACTTCTGTCGGGCAAGAACACTGCCGCTGTCTTCCCAACCGGAGGTGGCAAGAGCCTTTGTTATCAACTGCCCAGCCAAATGTTCGACGGCACGACGGTCGTGGTGTCACCTCTGATCGCATTGATGAAAGACCAATGCGATGCACTGGCAGCACGAGGCATCGCCGCAGCAAGGCTGGACTCCACTCTCAGCGGAGATGAATTTCGAGCCGCGATGAAGGGCATTCGCGAAGGATCGATCAAATTGTTGTATGTATCTCCCGAGCGATTTTTCAACGAGCGATTCCTGGCTTCGGTAGGATCAATGGACGTATCGCTCTTCGCGATCGATGAAGCTCACTGCATCAGCCAATGGGGGCACAACTTCCGCCCGGACTATTTGAAACTGGCCATCCTCGCCGAGAAGATCGGCGCCGAGCGAATCTTAGCACTCACAGCGACGGCTACCCCTAGCGTCCTGAAAGACATCCGCGACGTTTTCGACATCGCGGAACAAGACGCGATTCGGACACCTTTCTACCGGCCCAATCTGCAAATCCGCAGCCGCATTGTCGATAGTTCTACGCACTACCAAGAACTTCGATCGGCTATTCGTGACCGGCCCGCTGGTTCGACGCTGGTTTATGTTTCGCGGCAGAAAACGGCGGTTGAAATCGCTGAAAGATTGACCGAAGACGGCCATGCCGCGACGGCGTACCATGCCGGGATGGATGCGGAAGTTCGTAGCGAAGTCCAGCAGGACTTTATCAGTTCAAAGGAAGGTATCGTCGTCGCGACGATTGCCTTTGGAATGGGTATCGACAAGTCTGACATCCGCTATGTCTACCATTTCAATCCACCTAAGTCGCTGGAGTCCTACGCGCAAGAAATCGGTCGTGCAGGCCGTGATGGGACGGACTCGATTTGCGAAGTCTTCTTGCTACCCAACGATCGAATCGTATTGGAGAATTTCACGTATGGCGAAACTCCATCGCGTCGATCGATCGGAAGCTTGATCGAACTGCTCAGCGGACAGGCAGACCATTTTCATGTGTCTCATTACAAGCTTTCCTCCGAAACGGACATTCGCATTCTGGTCGTGAAGACGCTGCTGACCTATCTGGAATTGGAAGGGTACATTCAAGCAACCTCGCCACGATACGACTCCTACAAGGTCAAGCCTCTCGTATCATCGAAATCGATCATTGGTCAGTTCAACGGTGAACGCCGCGAATTCATCCAGGGCGTCTTGTCGTGCCTAGCAAAAGGTCGCACCTGGTTCACGTTGAACATGACCGTCGCGTGCAAACGACTGGGACAAGACCGCGAGCGGATTGTCAAAGCCATGGACTATTTGGCAGAGAGGAACTGGGTAGAGCTCAAGGTTTCTGACTTGGTCCACGGCTATCGATGGACCAAACGCATCGAAGAGCCCAAGCTTTTAGGCGATGATCTTTTCGATCGCATGGCGCAGCGAGAGGTTTCTGAGGTCGCGCGTCTGGATGACGTTTTCCGACTTGTCGAAGCGAACCGTTGCCAAGCCGCTGAATTATCCGCCCATTTCGGTGAAACGATGAACGAGCCATGCGGAAGATGCAGTGCTTGCTTGGGCGAAGGGCCACATGAAATCCCCCAGCCTGCTGTTCGGCAGATTGGTACTTCCGCCAAAGACTCGATTGACGAAATCTCTGGCCGCTTTCCTGATCATTTCACGTCAGCTCGCGACAAGGCACGCTTTCTATGCGGTTTGTCGTCACCCGCGTTCATTCGGGCCCGCATTACGCGCGAGCCCGCATTCGGAGTCTGCGAGGGCATTCCGTTTGCAGATGTGAAGCAGCAACTCGAAGAATGAGTGCGACCGAGAATCTTCTCGCGGTTACTTGAAAGACGAACAGGAACTTACCCACTCTATCGGGGTTGGAATCGTACCCGCGGTCGGCTTTGTGTGCTTCTTGACCAACGCAATTGGTGCGGCGGATGCCCTCATTGCAGGAATTCGGGATCAGCCGTGGTTGGCTTGGACGATAACTGCCGTACTAAAAGGGCTTTCGCCAGTGACTTCTCCAACGGCGATCGTCGTGCCAGTAGAATGAGACGACAAAAATATGAGTCCTACTTTGGAGCGAATACCCGTTGCCCTCCTCGCGTCTTGATCGAACATCCATGCACGCCCCCTCGGCAGATCTTTTAACGCTTGCTGTGTTTCGATTGGTTTGGGTCAGCCTGCTTGTCAGCTCGCTTCTCTTTTCCACTTCCTCTGTCAGTGCGGCTGATTATGGCAGCACTGAATCCTTATATTTGTCCGGCAAGTACGTTGAAGCCGAAAAGATCGCGGCAGGGGAAGTGGAAAGGGGCATTTGGAACGAACGTTGGCCTCGATTGCTGATTCGCTGTCAATTGGAACAGGGCAAGTACGCTGATTCGCTGGCCGCCTACGAAGCCGCGGTCAAGCGATACCCAACCAGCCTGACGCTTCGAATGCTTGGTGTCGAAGCAATGCGATTTAGCAACTCACTCGATCGTGCCACCCAGGAGCACGCTCAAATCTTACAGCTACTGCAGGGCTCTGCCGCCCGATTTGCCAGCCGAGACAACTTGGTTGCTGCAGGTCGTTACTTTCAAAACCGAGGTGAAGATGCGCGTCAAGTTTTGAAGTTGTTCTTCGATCGCGTCCGAGACGCCGATCCAAATTTCATCGAGGCCTATGTCGCGACAGCGGAGCTAGCGATTAGCAAGGGCGATTTCAAAGTCGCCGCCGAAACACTGCAAGCGGCTGAACGCATCAAGGCAACCGACCCTCGCACGGCCTACTTGACTGCCAGAGCGTTTGAATCGTCAGACAGCACGCTGTCGAAAGAAGCCCTGCAGCGAGCGTTGGAACTGAATCCGAATCACGCGCCAAGCTTGCTGATGTTGGCGGAGAATTTGATCGATGCAGAATCGTATGACAAAGCAGAGCAGACGATCGACTCGATCCTTAAGATCAATCCAGCACAACCGCTGGCGATCGCTTTGCAAGCCGTCATCGCGCACCTTCGTGGCGACTACAAACAAGAGAAAAGTCTGCGAGACAAGGCTCTGAAACCTTGGAGTCGCAACCCAGAGGTCGATCATCTGATCGGACGAAAGCTGTCTCAGAAGTACCGCTTCGCTGAAGGTGCTGAGTATCAGCGTCAAGCTCTTGTCTTTGACCCCAAGCACGTGGCGGCTAGTTTTCAACTGGCACAAGATCTCCTGCGACTCGGTGACGAAGACGTGGGATGGCAACTTGCCAAAGCGGTTGCGGATGAAGATGAGTACAACGTGATTGCCCACAATCTGATCACGTTGCATGACCGCATCGAACAGTTCAGCACAATCAGCGCCAATGACATCCACGTTCGCATGGATGCCAAGGAAGCCGCAATCTATGGCCAAAGCGTGCTGGACCTTCTGAGCGAAGCAAGAGAAACGCTTTGCCAAAAGTACGACGTGGTTCCCGATGGTCCCGTTATCGTCGAGATCTTTCCCGAGCAGAAGGACTTCGCGATTCGCACATTCGGTTTACCGGGCGGAGCCGGGTTCCTGGGAGTTTGCTTTGGACGTGTGATCACGGCTAACAGCCCTGCGTCTCAAGGTGAACGACCAGCCAACTGGAAGAGTGTTTTATGGCACGAGTTTTGTCACGTCGTCACGCTCGAAAAGACAAAAAACCGAATGCCAAGGTGGCTTAGCGAAGGCATCTCGGTTTACGAAGAACGTCAGCGTGATGCGTCCTGGGGCGAGTCGATGACGCCCGCGTACCGAGAAATGCTGCTCAGCGAAGACCTGACGCCGGTCAGTCAATTGAGCGCTGCGTTCATGAATCCGCCCTCACCAGTTCATCTTCAGTTCGCCTACTACGAATCATCACTCGTGATCGATTTTTTGATCCAAGAACACGGGTTGGAAAAACTGAAGCTTGTTCTGGTTGACCTTGGAAATGGAATTCCAATCAACGACGCACTCGCGCGACACACTGGATCACTCGATAAACTGGACGCAACGTTTGACGCCTTCGCGAAAGAAATCGCCAATGAATTGGGCAAGGACGCCGATTGGTCCAAGGACGATCTGCCGGAGAAACCAACGCTGGAAGATCTTCAAAAGTGGATCGTCACAAACCCTGACAACTTTTGGGCGCGCCAATCTCTCGCAAGCATGTTGATGCGGAGAAAGAAATTCGAGGAAGCCAAACAACACCTGGAGCATCTCGTCTCACTGGATACCATTACCGGGTCGAGTGGTGGTGTTCTGGAAATGCTGGCACCCGTTTACCGGCAGCTAGATGATCAAGAGAAAGAACTCGACACACTCAAGAGAACCGTCTCGCTTTCTAGCGATGCGTTGCCAGCACTGCGTCGATTGACGGAGTTGTCCGTTGCTGGCGCGGACTGGGAGTCGGTCAAGCAATACGGGCAGAAAATTCTCGCTATCAATCCAATGTTGGCCTTGGGTCAGCAGTCATCCGCTCGAGCCGCGGAGGAATTGAGCGAACCTCAAGAGGCTTTAACGGCGCTGTTGGCTCTATTGCAAATGGCCCCGATTGATCCTGCTGGGCTAAATTATCGAGCCGCAGTTGCGCACAATAACCTTGGCAATCACGATGATGCGAAGCGTTTCGTTTTGACGGCATTGGACGAGGCGCCACGGTATCGCGACGCACATCGATTACTGCTTGAGTTAGCGGACAGGGATGCCGAAAGCAGTGACGTCGCTGGAAGCAACGGCGAGAACGACGCGGCCAGTAAGAGCGATGAGTCGGGCAAAGTGGAGGCGATCGCGAGATGAAAAGGCTCCCATCACTTCTGCCTCGAACTCATAAAGTTTGGGGCGTCGTTATTCTCCTGATGCTACTCAGTAGTGTTGCAATCGCTCAACGTTGGCGTCGCAGTCGGGACATCAGCCAAGACCGACGAGGCGTCCCGAAATGGGAGGTCGATTCACGATTCCCGGGCGATCTTTTTACGTTCGCGCGGATTCGCTACCAGTCGTGGGGTGGACGCGGGGGCGGCGGAGGCTGGGCGACCGACTATCCCGATAGCGATTTAAACTTTTCGCTGCGTCTGCAACAACTCACTTCGATGAAGGTCAATCCGGATCCCGTCGTGATTGAGCTGACGGATCCAAAACTCTTCGACTATCCGTTCATCTACATCATCGAACCGGGCAGCTTGGTCTTTTCCGAAGACGAGGTCGCTGCCCTTCGACGTTACTGCCTCAATGGTGGGTTCTTGATGGTGGATGATTTCTGGGGCGATTCGCAATATGAAAATATGCGTCTGGAACTGAAGCGAGTCTTTCCGGATCGCGATCCTTTCGAGGTGCCTTTGGAACACGAGATTTTCCACAACGTCTATCAGATGAAAGAAAAACCGCAGGTGCCAGCGATCAACGCGGCCAGGCGAGGTTTCAACGGCGAAGTCGGCTCGTACGAATGGTCGCGTGATGGAAGCGACACCAGCACACCGCACTACCGGGCGATCACTGACGACAAAGGCCGCATCATGGTCTTCATCTGTCACAACACCGACCTGGGCGATGGCTGGGAGCGAGAAGGGGAGAACCAATGGTACTTCGAGGAGTTCTCCGTAAAAAAAGCGTACCCCATGGGTATCAACATCGTGACCTACGCGATGACCCACTAAGCGAAATTCAAAGCGAAACAAACTCACACCTAAACTACTTCAAGATTGCTTATGTCGACTGAAACCATGTCCGTTGAAGAAGAGGCTCGCACGGTCGAGCAGATTCGCGAGGGCCGCGACAAAATTTATCGCGAGCTATCCAAGGTGATCGTTGGCCAGCACGATGTGATCGAACAGTTGCTGATTAGTTTGATGGCAGGTGGACACTGCCTGATCACGGGTGCGCCAGGCCTCGCCAAGACGTTGTTGGTTAGTAGTGTCTCGCAGATCTTCCACCTCAATTTTCAACGCATCCAATTCACGCCGGACTTGATGCCCGCGGACATCACCGGAACGGAGATTTTGGAAGAATCCGGTGACGGACACCGTTCGATGACCTTCTTGAAAGGTCCCGTCTTCGCCAACGTGATTTTGGCTGACGAGATTAACCGAACGCCGCCCAAAACTCAGGCTGCTTTGTTGGAGGCCATGCAAGAACACCAAGTCACCGCCGCGGGCAGACGATACAAGTTGGACGAACCGTTCTTCGTCTTGGCCACTCAGAATCCGATTGAGATGGAGGGAACGTATCCACTGCCCGAGGCTCAGCTGGATCGATTCATGTTCAATGTCTTGATCGACTATTTGCCGCCGACCGACGAGTTGGCGGTCGTTATGAAGACGACTTCGACGCGACCAGAACCGATCGAGCCTTTATTCACGGGTGAAGATGTTCTTCGGTTTCACGAAGCGGTGCGGAAAGTCCCCATCGCGGAAGAAGTGGGTGCCTACGCGGTCAAGCTAGTTGACGCGACCCGACCAGGACGCGAAGGCACACCTGACTTCATTGACAACTGGGTCAGCTGGGGTGCTGGCCTTCGTGCAGCGCAAACATTGGTACTGGGTGGCAAAGCAAGGGCGTTACTTGGCGGCAACGCTCACGTCAGCATCGACGACATCAAGGCATTGGCGCCCCCGACTTTACGTCATCGCGTGCTATTGAGCTACAAAGCGGAAGCCGAGGGCATAACGGTCGAGAATGTAATCGATCGACTCGTCAGTGAAGTGTCAAACTAATCCGGAAATATCGAGCTAACTGGATCTTCGCCAATGCCATTAAGCGGCAGACCTGACGAAAACGCACCGCAAACCGGTGCCGGAGTTGATTCGCAATCCATTATGCGAATCAAGAATCTTCAGCTGCGCGCCAAGACCATCGTCCACGGTTTCTACAACGGCCTCCATCGTAGCCCTGTCCACGGATCGTCGGTTGAGTTCAGCGAATATCGTCCTTATACCGCTGGCGATGACTTGCGCAGTTTGGACTGGAAACGCTATGCGCGCAGTGACCGTTACTTCATCAAAAAGTTTGAAGATGAAACGAACCGTCGCTGCTTTTTGGTCGTCGACCAAAGCAAGTCGATGGGATATGGTTCGTTGGAATACAGTAAGATCGAGTTCGCCCGAACCGTTGCAGCAACGTTAGCGCATTTCCTGATGCTTCAACGAGACAATGTTGGATTGCTGACGTTCGATGAAGACGTCGGTGATTTCATTAACGCGCAATCGCGCGTGGGACATTTTCACCAATTACTCGTCGCACTTTCACGTCCCGTACAAGGCAAGGGCACCGACATCGATGCGCCGCTACGACAAATCGCGAGCCTGATTCGCAGACGCGGGCTGGTCGTTTTGATCTCTGACCTGCTGGCTCCGATTGAGTCCCTGCAAACCAACCTCGCATACTTGCGATCACGCGGCCACGAAGTCGTCGTTTTGCGCACGCTGGATCCGGCGGAGTTTGATCTGCAAATCGATCAGCCAAGCATGGTATTGGACATGGAATCGGGGCGCGAAATCTACATCGATCCGGCCGCAGCTCGACAGGAGTACCAGGAGCGATTCAACCAGCATCGCGACCGTTTAAAAGAGGTCTGTGAATCGCTGGGTGTCGATCACTATGAAATGTCCACAGCGGATTCGTTAGACGACGCGTTGTTTCACTTGGTTGATTCTCAGTCACGCCGAGCGAAATCGACCGCGCGATCCGGAATGATCTCCCGCGCTGCAAAAACCGTTGGGGGTGCAACATGAGTCTGCTTGCCCCTTTCTATCTTCTGGGAGCGTTGGCGGTTGGTCTGCCAATTCTATTCCACTTGATACGGCGCCGTCCCACGGGCGCGATCGAGTTCAGCTCTCACATGTTCCTGCAGCCCACGCCTCCTCGTCTGACGCGACGAAGTCGGCTGGAGAATTGGCCGCTGCTGTTGATGCGTGCGCTCGCTCTGATGTTGCTTGCGGCGGCTTTCGCACGCCCGTTCTTGCGATCGACCGAAATATCTAGCGCTGATCGAATTGGACGCCGAATTGTGATGGTTGTCGACAAGAGCGCCAGTATGAAACGGCAAAACCTCTGGCAGTCTGCTGTTCAAGAAGCGACGAAAGTCATCGAAGATCTCAACGATGAAGATCAATTGGCGATCGTCGCATTTGACGAAGAACCGCAAATTTTGTTCAGTTTTGAGCAGTCCACGCAACTGGATTCTGCTTCACGAAAACGCGCTGCTTTGACTGCCATCGGTGGGACATCGCCGTCGTGGTACGCAACCGAAATGGGGCAAGCCATTAGCTTCGCAGCTGACATGGCTACGGGACACGAAGCTGAGGTGTCCTCAGATCCGGAAAACGCCGCGGCCGAAGAGATCAACGCAACGCTGATCCTGATCAGCGATATGCAGCAAGGCGCTGAAATCGAAAGTCTTCAGCAGTACGCTTGGCCAAAAAGACTGACGTTAGAGACTCGGCGGGTGAATGCTTCACAGACGACGAACGCGCGTGCGCAAATTTTGTCGGAAAGCAATTTTGCTGATGAGTCAGACCGTATTCGAGTTCGTGTGAGCAATACGCCCGATAGCCAGTCGGCACGGTTCACGCTTGGCTACGCAAGTAGCGTAGGAAGTGATCCTGAATCTGAATTACCTGTGCAAGTGCCTCCGGGTGAAAGCCGTGTTGTCCGAATGCCGATACCCAGCTCATCGGTCACGTCGCTCGTCTTACAAGGCGACGACCATTCCTTTGACAATCAGTGGCATATAGTCAGCAATGAGCCAGAGTCGGTCTCGTTGCTATTCGTCGGCAAGGCTATCGATGATTCGGAGACAAAAAGCCAAGAGAACGACTCGGCCGCCCGGAACAGCTTGTTGTACTACCTCAAACGGGTACCCATCTCTAACAAGCGTGTGAACGTGACAGTCGATCAGATCGACCCAGAAAAATTGACTATCGCGCCGCTCCCCGCGACAACTCCGCTGATCGTCGTCGCTGATTCCGTACCAGAGCGCATGACAAACCAGCTGCGTGAATACGCCAAGCTGGGCGGTCGAATTCTGTTTGTCTTGTCAAATGCTGAGGCGAGCAAGCTGCGTGGAACGATCGCTTCGCTCTCGGATGCACCCGCCGAATCGTTTGCGATTGCTGAGGCTGAAATCGACGACTACTCCATGCTGACGGATATTCAGTTTACGCACCCCATTTTCCAAAGCATGGCGGATCCCAAGTTCAACGACTTTACCAAAGTTCGAGTGTGGTCTCATCGGAAGATTCAGGGGGTACCAGAATCCTGGACGGCACTCGCTAACTTTGACAACGGCGATCCCGCGCTACTGGAACAACAAGTCGGTACCGGCAGGATTTGGGTGCTCGCCTCCGGCTGGCAACCTACCGAGAGCCAGCTTGCTTTATCAACCAAATTTCTGCCACTCATCTATAGTTTCTTCGGCCGGCTTAGCAGTAGCACCGATTCTCAGTCGTCGATCACAGTTGGGGAGGCTCCCGCCTTTACGCCATCGCCGACAGCCTTGGTCAGCGATCCGAGCGGGCGATCGTTTTCATTTGCATCCATCAACGAGACTGAGGGTATCAACGAGCCAGGCATTTATCGCTTTGAGGACAACGGAAACGCGAAACGTTTCGCCGTCAATTTAGCCGGTCCCGAGTCCAACACATCGCCGTTGGCGAGAGAAGCGTTCGAGCGTTTTGGAATCAAGCTCGGTACGCCCGCCGCAGCGCTTCCGAGCGAATCAACTCGACGACAGCTTCGGGATGTTGAGTTGGAGAAACAGCAAAAACTCTGGCAGTGGCTACTAGTAGCCGCCTTGGCGTTGCTCGCGATGGAAACCATTTGGGGCGGATTGATTAGCCGCAAAGGTGCCGCTATCGCGTCGCCGCCATAATGAGCATTCACGGTCTGATTCCAACGCAAAAAATCGAACCATCGACACTCGACTAGATCCTTCACTATGTATCAAGCACTTCTCGACCGCATTCGTCCCGTTACTCGGCGATTTCGTGCGCACCGGTTTTGGTGGTTCGCTGCGTTGCTGGCGATGTTGTGCGCCCTACTGGCTTGGTCTGCGATTGATCCGGCACGCCAAGGTCACATCAACGGCGCGCTGTCTGCCGTCACCTTTGCAGTTGTAGCTCTCGCGATCCTGTTGATCACTGCAGTCGCGTCCTATCTCAGCTTCCGCAATCCGCGTCGGATGGCAGAAAAGATTGAAGAACAATTCCCTGACCTCAATCAAAGACTCTTTACCGCGCTTGATCAAAGCGACGATGATTCTTTGGGCTATCTCCAGCAGCGCGTTGTCCGCGAAGCTCGCGATCATTCCCGACGAAATGATTGGAGCGACGCCTTGCCCGCCAGCAAGCTGTGGACGGCTCGAATTGCAGGCTGGATTTCCTTGGGAACACTCGCGGCGGTCTTGTTGATGCTTGGTTCGGCCAGCCCGCAACCAGACGACCCCAATTTGTTCGCTGGTGCAGACGCAGCTGCACTTGCAGTCACTGTAGAACCTGGAAACACGGAGATCGAACGCGGCACAAGCTTGGCGATTACAGCGCGCTTCGCCGATGCTGAATTCGAAGATGCCAAGTTGATCGTCCAAGCTGGTGACGGCACAGAACGTCAAATCGCGATGCGACAGAACTTGTCAGATCCGATTGCCGGCGGGTTCATCGCTTCCGTGGATGAAGCGTTTTCGTATCGTATCCAGTCCGGTGATTGGACCAGTGAAACCTATCAAGTCGATGTCTTCGAGTACCCGTCACTAGTACGCAGTGATGCAGGGCTTGATTACCCGCAATATACGAAACTCCAAGACAAAGTCGTGGAAGACACCGTGCGAGTTTCAGCCGTTGAAGGCACCCAGGTCACGTGGCTGTGCTTTCTGAACAAGTCGGTAGCTTCCTGCACGTTGATCGGCGAAGGGGGCCAACGAGTCGAAATGCTTCGCGACCCAGAACACGCAGGCGCTTTATCTTCCAAGTTTGATCTGCAAGAAACAACGCGATTTACACTGGAGCTGATTGACGCAGAAGGACGCAAGAACAAGTATCCGCCCGAGCTGGTCGCCAAGGTCCTACCGAATAATCCTCCCAAGTTAAAACTGGCCAACGCTCGCGACTCAAGTGTTTCGCCCTTGGAAGAACTACCGCTAGGAGTCGAAGTCCGTGACGATTTCGGTGTCGCGCAAGTCGGACTGTCCTACACGTTTGCATCCAAAGACGCGACCGACGTGGTGCTGGGCAAGAACATCCAGCGGGGAGACAAGCGAAGTATCCAGCACCTGATTGCCATGGAAGATTTGGAAGCCAAACCAGATCAGTTACTGGCTTACCACTTTTGGGCCGAAGATGTCGGGCCAGATGGAATGCCGCGTCGTACCGAAAGCGATATGTTTTTCGCCGAAGTACGTCCCTTTGAAGAGATCTTTCGTGAAGGCGAACCCCCGCCCAGCGGACCACCTTCCCAACCAAGCCCAAAAGGTCAAGAGGCTGAGAAACTGGCCGAACTGCAGAAGGAGATCATCAACGCGACGTGGACCGTCATTCGCGACGAGCGAGGTGAATCGGTATCGGATGAATTTCAAGCGAACGTGCAACTCTTGGCAGAATCACAAGCCGATGCAATCGATCAACTTGCCGAATTAGCGGCTGAGTTGGAGGACGAGCAATCACGGGCGTTTGCGGACGCTGTTGGAACTTCCATGGAATCCGCGCACTCGATCTTGAAAGCTGCCAACAAAGCTCAATCAGCCAAGGTTCTGCCGCAGGCCATGACGTTTGAACAAGCGGCCTACGCGGGGCTGTTGAAATTGCGCGCCAGAGAGTTTCAGATTACTCGACAGCAACAAAAACAAAATCAGAGCCAATCGAGTGCTTCGCAAAGTCGCCGTCAAAAGCAGCTAGAAGACTTGGAGTTGGACCAGGAAGAGAATCGCTACGAGACGCAGCAGCAGGCGCAGGCCGATAGTGCTGAGGAACAGGAACAACGTGAGAATCGCCAAGTCCTCAGTCGCTTGAAAGAGCTTGCCCGTCGCCAAGAAGATCTCAACAAGCAGTTGGCCGAATTGCAGTCGGCTTTGGAGCAAGCCGAGACCGAGGAGGAACGCAAGGAAGTCGAGCAACAGTTGAAGCGACTGCGA
This sequence comes from uncultured Pirellulaceae bacterium, assembly GCA_964444105.1. Classification (GTDB taxonomy): domain Bacteria; phylum Planctomycetota; class Planctomycetia; order Pirellulales; family Pirellulaceae; genus K23-9. The sequence goes on along the minus strand of CAYUGI010000002.1, from coordinate 70,349 downwards.
GATCAACAACAGGATCTCTTACGGGAAACAGACGTGCTTTCCGAGCGAATGAAGTCTCCCGAGAACGCAGATTCAATGAGCGAAGAAAGCGAGAAGCTAGATCAAAATCGCGAGAACGTTCGCAAGGCGACTGAAGCGTTGGAGCAAAACGACGCTTCCAAAGCGTTGACGGCAGGAAAGCGAGCCGAACGTGAGTTTGAAGAGATGCGAGACGAGTTTCGCCAAAGAGCTGCGGGTGAATTCGATGACAGAGTTCGCGAAATGCGCAGTGCCGCGCAGGAATTAAGCAATGCCCAAGAGGACATTGGACAAAAACTGGAGAAGCCTCAAGCTTCAAGATCTGCACCTGGACTTCGCGACGAGAACGAACCCAGCGACGTAGAAGATTCCATTCGCCAGCAACGTGAGAAGCTCTCCGAACTGCTAGATCAGATGCAGCAAACTGTGCAGGAGGCGGAAGATGCCGAACCGTTGCTCGCTCAAAAACTCTACGATTCTTTCCGCAAAACGCAGCAGCGACAAGTCGATCAAAAGCTAAGTGACACGTCGGAGCTTCTCAAACGAGGCTTCGCCGATGAAGCACGCAAGACCGAACAGCCTGCTCGGGAAGGAATCGCACAGCTAAAGGAGGAACTTGAATCCGCCGCACAGTCCGTTCTGGGTGACGAAACGGAGGCACTGAGACGAGCACTGGGTGAATTGGATCAGTTGAGCCAGGATTTGGACCGCGAAATCCAGAAGGCTGACCCCAGCGCTCAAGCTGCACAAGGAGGTCAGGCAGATCGTGGCGAAAGTGAATCGAGCGAGAAGACGGGTCAAGGCCGGGAATCAACGTCGGAAGAGGCTCAAGACTCCAAACGAGACAATCAGGATTCGGGGAAGGGAAAGGGAGAGTCAGAACGTAAAGGAGAAGGAGAAGGAGAAGGAGAAGGAGAAGGAGAAGGAGAAGGTGAAGGTGAAGGTGAAGGTGAAGGTGAAGGTGAAGGTGAAGGTGAAGGTGAAGGCGAAGGCGAAGGCGAAGGTGGACAGCAGGGACAGGGAGGAAAGCCTGGGGAAGGCGGTCAGCCCTCATCCCCTCAGGCAAGGCCATCGCAACAGGGTCAGTCTCGATCTGGCCAACCCTCTGATCAAGAACCTAGTGACGTTTCGCAACAACAGGGTCAACCATCTCAGTCGGGACAGCAGCGTGGACTCAGTCGCTTCGCCGCCGATAGCCCTCGAAATTCTCCTGGCAGTAGTCCATCGGCGCAACCTCTAACGGGAGACGGTTTTCGGGAGTGGTCAGATCGTTTACGCGATGTCGAAGAAATGGTCGACGATCCGGAACTGCGATCCCGGGCGGCACGCATCCGTGATCGAGCGAAAGAAGTTCGTGTGGAGGTGAAACGGAATTCGAAGAATCCCCAATGGCGACTTGTCGAAGAAATGATCGCTGTGCCGCTGCGAGAATTACGTCGAGATTTGCAGGAAGAATTGCTCCGGCAATCCGCAGAGAAAAATGCACTGGTCCCAATCGATCGAGACCCAGTGCCCAGCGAGTTCACGGAAGCTGTTCAGAAATACTACGAGAGTTTGGGGAGCGGGCGTTAGGCCACGGCTAGTCGTAACAAAGTGCATTTAATATTCAATACCATCGCGCAAACTCCAACTCGCTCTGTGGAAACCGCCAGTGAGTTCGCCGGTGAATTCCTCTGGGGCGCTCCAAGCTGGCTGGTGCCCACGCTTTTCGCTGCTCTAGCAATGGCAGTGCTGGTAATTTGGAATTACTCCCAGCGCGGCATCGTTACGCCGGTTCGGGTTTTTGCAACCTTCCTAAAGCTCGCCGCCATCGTTTTACTCGCGATCTGTCTCTTACAACCGATGCGTAGCGGTACACGTCCAAGACCCAGGGCGAACCTCTTACCCATTTTGGTTGACAACAGCCAAAGCATGCAAACCAAGGCGACGGATCAGGCTGATTCTCGCGGCACGAAAATGATTGCGTTGATGAGCGAGGAGACGCCATGGAGAATTAGACTGGCGCAGTCTTTTGACGTCCGCACTTATGCATTTGACGCGCGTCTGGAAGACCTAGACGCGATCGAATCTTTGTCGCTTGATGGCAATGTGTCGTCGCTTGCCGGTAGCCTTACGTCTCTCTCGAAGCGGTTGGCTGGGCGTCCGATTGCGGGGGCCATGCTATTCAGCGATGGGAATTTGACCGATCCTCCTGCTGCCGATTTCGACTGGTCGTCATTGGGTTTTCCCGTGTATCCAGTCTTGCCCCAAGACGATGATCTCGTTCGCGATTTGCGGATCGCGGAAGTCAGCGCGAGACAGACTGATTTTGAGTCAGCACCGGTTACCTTGCGTGCCACTGTGGAAACGACACAGATGGATCCTCAGCGAGTATTTGTCCAGCTTCGCAAAGAAGCCACAAACGAATTGATTGAAGAGAAATCGATTGAGCTGCAGACGCCCAGTGAATCGCAAGATGTCACCTTCCGTTTTCGCCCCGAAAATTCAGGAGTCGGGTTCTTTCGCGTAGTCGCATTTACCGAAGAAGACCGTGAAGCGACCGAATCGATTCCGACAGACGGCGACAATGACAACATCAGTAAAAATGGCACAAGCGAAGCTACGTTAGCGAACAACCAACGTGTGATAACCGTTGATCGCAAAACAGGCCCCTATCGCGTGTTGTACATGGCGGGACGCCCCAATTGGGAGTTCAAATTTTTGCGTCGTGCTCTACAAGAGGACGCCGAAGTCCAGCTGGTTGGTCTACTAAGAATCGCTGACAAAGAACCGAAATTCAGTTTTCGCGATCAGGGCGTCACGAGCACCAACCCACTCTTTCAAGGGCTGGGCGATGATGAAGAGGATGCGGCGCAGCAATACGATCAGCCAGTCATCATCCGCCTGGGAGTGAAGGAATCGGAGGAGCTGAGCGATGGTTTCCCGACTTCGCCCGAAGAGCTATTCGCCTACCATGGAATCATTCTGGATGACATCGAGCCGGAGTTTTTCACTCAGGATCAACTGCTGCTCATTCGCAAATTTGTCGCTGCTAGAGGTGGTGGACTGTTGATGCTGGGCGGACAGGAGTCGTTCGCAGGAAAGTCATTTGGCGACAGTCCTTTGGGCGAACTGTCTCCGGCTTACGCCGCTCGTCGCAGTCAAGTCGATGGTCCCAGCGGCGCTGTCCGAGTTGCGTTGACCCGCGAAGGCATGCTGCAACCTTGGGTTCGACTTCGTGAAACAGAGGACGCTGAACGAAAACGTTTGACGGAGATGCCAGCCTTCTTATCAATCAATCCCGTTGGTGATCTAAAGCCGGGTGCATCGCAGCTAGCCGAAATCCAAACGGTGGACGGAAGTAAGATGCCAGCGTTGTTGGCGCAAAAGTTCGGCAAGGGCCGCAGCGCAGCCATTCCGATCGGCGACTTATGGCGATGGTCAATGCGACGAGACGACGCAGCAGCCGACGATTCAGCTCAAGCTTGGCGACAGCTAACACACTGGCTGGTCAACGAAGTACCACGTCGAGCAGAGGTCGAAATCCGCAACACTGGCGACTCGCAACAAGGAATCGAGATCATTGCGACGGCCCGTGACGAAAGCTATTTACCTTTGGACAATGCAAACGTGACTTTAACAATCGATCCTCCCGACGGGGACTCGTTTACCATCAACACTGAACAGGATCTGCAAGTCCCAGGGCAGTATCAGGCAACGTATTGGGCACGCGACGCGGGAGCCTATCGTGTGACCGCGTCAATCACTGCGGCCGACGGAAGCGAGGTAGGAGAAGCCGCTTCGGGCTGGACGGCTCACACCAACGCAGCGGAATTTGATCAACTGAAACTCAATCGCGATCTACTGACGCGGATCGCTGAGGAGACCGGCGGTGAAGTGGTGTCTCAGGATCGTTTGAACGAATTCGTTGCTGACCTACCGAATCGAAAAGTCCCGGTCAGCGAAACATGGGTTTACCCCATTTGGCATCGTCCTTGGGTCATGCTGTTAGCGATCCTTTGCCTCTGCGGTGAGTGGGGCATTCGCCGGCTAAGAGGGCTAGCGTAATGAATCGCATGAAGAAGACAGTCTCGCTGGCTCTCCTATTCACTCTTGCCAACATGGCAAGCGTCCTTCTTTGCGCACGTGCGCAGTGCCAAGAATCAGTGGGCCAAGAATCAGTGGGCCAAGAATCAGTGGGGCAGGACGATGTCGAGATCATTGTGGTAATCGGTGCGGAAGGTGAACCTGAATTTGGCGAACAGTTTGGTAAATGGGCGAATACCTGGAAGTCGTTTGCAGATCGCACGCAAACCAAATTCACCGCCGTCGGTCGTTCTGCTATCGGTGAGAAATCCGATCGCGAATTGCTGAAGTCCGCGATTGCCCATGTCGCGAACCGACCTTCAGCGGCGAAACACTCCTCGGCGACTTGGATCGTTCTGATTGGCCACGGAACGTATTCTCAGCGGACTGCCAAGTTCAACCTTCGCGGGCCAGATGTCTCTGCCAACGAAATGTCGAAATGGATTCAGCCCATTCAATCACCGCTGGTGATCGTCAATTGTTCGTCATCAAGCAGTCCATTCATTAATCAACTTTCCGGCGAAAACCGAGTTATCGTGACCGCGACGAAAAGCGGCACTCAGTACAATTTCTCGCGATTTGGGAAGTACTTTGCCGATGCTATTTCGTCGATGGATTCGGATTTGGATCACGATGAAGAGGTCTCAGTCCAAGAGGCGTTCGTGCGTGCCAGTAGCGAAGTGAACGACTTTTACCTGTCGCAAGATCGCATCGCGACCGAACACGCATTAATTGACGACAACGGAGACGCGAAAGGCACACCAGCGAAAATGTTCCGAGGCGTCCGACCGATTGCCACTGCTAAAGATGGGGCGGAGCTGGACGGCAAAGTCGCTTCAAAGATGACACTGCCTACCAGCGATCAAAAACTGAAACTGACACCCGATGAGCGCAAGCAACGCGCTGAGCTAGAGAACCAGCTGGAAAAACTACGCCAACGCAAAGCGGATTTAGATCCGGACGAATATTTCGCAGCCATCGAACCTTTGCTTGTCGGTTTGGCGAAAATCTATCGCGATGCCGAATCGCGTTCGAAGGCTTCCGCATCGGGTAGGCCAACACCAAAGTAGCAGGCACAATCCTTTGTGCCGCCAGCCTACGGCCCTCATCTCGTCACGAGAATAGTTCAGTGTGCGAAGCGGGCGGCACAAGGGATTGTGCCTGCTACACTTTGTTGCAGGCAGACTCCGCTCTGCCGCCAGCTTACGGCCCTCATCTCGTCACGAGAATAGTTCAGTGTGCGAAGCGGGCGGCACAAG
>CAYUGI010000002.1:0-64907 GCA_964444105.1 uncultured Pirellulaceae bacterium | reverse complement strand
TTGTGCCTGCTACACTTTGTTGCAGGCAGACTCCGCTCTGCCGCCAGCTTACGGCTGGACTGAAACGAGTGCAAAGTGCCTGGCAGTTGCGGGCGGCACAAGGGATTGTGCCTGCTACTTTGTGCAAAGGACTACTTCTTGGCCTCATATTTATCCAAGAGTTTCAGGATCGCATCGTGGTTTTTTTGCTTCGCGAAAAGCCTTGCATCTTCTCCGTCGATGTCTTTCATGCCGGTGTCAGCACCGGCTGCAAGCAACAACTCAGCGACATCAGCTTGCCCCTCAGCTGCCGCAAACATCAAGGCTGTGAATCCTTCATCGTTGTCCGCCAAGTTGATTTTGGCATCCGCCTCTAGCAGCAACTTCACCACCGGAGCATTGTCCTCGGTGGATGCATACATCAATGCGGAACGACCAATAGTGTCCAGGTGATTAACATTCGCCCCACGTTCCAACAGCAATTTCACGATAGGTGTGTGACCGTTAAATGCGGCTAGATGAAGTGCGATCCGCTGATCAGGTCCAGCCGCGTTGACGTCAGACCCTGAGTCCAGTGCCGAACGAACGACTTCCATTTTTCCATTCAGCGCCGCATCACGAAACGCATCATCACTGTAGAGCGGCGCTTTGGACGGAGTTTCAGTCTTCGCTGAAGCGTCCGTATCCGCGTTTCCCGCATCGGAAACCGAGGTCTCGGCACTCTTGCTGGCCGTATCAACGGTATCACTTGGACCGCAGCCACTCGAAATCAGCAGGACAGCCAAACAAGAACGGCGAAACAGTGTTTTTGTATTCATTCGTGTAGCTTAACTCAATCATAAGAAAACGGGATGGGGTAATTGCTTTCAAAAGCGAGCCAGCCTTGGGGTTTCGCTTGTTTGTCGCGATTTGGTAATTCGCAAGACATGAATGCGCCGTCACTGCGTTTGCATCCAGCCGGTCTTGAACCCGCGAACAGCAAACGTGAACTACCTGGATTGAACTCCGTCCGAGCCATTGCTGCTTTGGGCGTCGTGTTGCTGCACGCGTGTGTCCCCTACCTGGAGAATCCGATGCCCGGATTGCAGTGGGCTACACAGGACATCGCCAGCACTCCGGTGGACTTTCTGTTCTGGAGTATTGAATTATTCATCATGCCGGTGTTCTTGGTGCTGGCAGGTTTCTTTGCTTGGCAAACATTGATTCGCAAGGGCCACGGCATCCTCGTCAAAAGTCGTGCACGCCGTTTGTTAATCCCGCTCCTGTTTGGCATGGTCGTTGTGTTACCAATTGACTTGTACATTTGGATCGTCGGCTGGATTGCTGATGGGCTGGTCGCACCCGTCAAAATGAAAAGTCTCAAATTCGAAGGTGCATTGGCCGAGAACATTTGGGGACTGAGTCATCTTTGGTTTTTGCTCTACTTGTTCTTGTACGTAGCGATCACGTCGGCGGTAGTTTGGGCAATGAAGAGAAATCAACATGTCGCTGCGATGCTGCGTCAAGTTTCCAGCAAACGTGCTTTGTTGTTCTTAACTGCTGGCCTGTTTCTGACTGCAACGCTAACGCTTGTGATTCGTCCAGAAGTTGTCTGGGGATTTCAGCACGCTTTCGCACCCGTACCGAGCAAATGGCTTTACAGCGGTGCGTTTTTCGCTGGTGGATTGCTTTTGGCATATGCCGACCCTGGCTTAGACAAACTGAAATCCCAAGCTCCGAGACTCGTTCCCTTTGCGGTGCTTTTCCTGGCCGCGGCAGTCTTTCTTGGCCGTTGGCACTTAGAAACCAACTCAACAACCAAGCAAGCGACAAACCCGTTCTTTGCTCAGACAATTTTGGCATTGGTCACGACGGCAAGCGCCACGCTGGTGACACTTTCCGCGATAGGCATGGCGGTGCGTTTGATTCATCGAAACAGTGTCAAAATGCAGTACCTGGCCGCTGCTTCCTTCTGGATCTATTTGGTCCACCATCCACTGCTGGGTCTATTGCACATTGATTTAAAGTGGTTGTTTCCAACGCTTTCGCCGGTCATCAAGACAGGGCTCGCCTTTGCTGTTAGCGTCGGCGTTTCGCTGCTGTTGTACGAAGCCTTTATCCGACAAACCTCGCTTGGACGAGCACTCGGATTCGCGTGGAATGCACCCAAGACTGCCCGGCAACCGCCCGCGGTTCCACAAGCACCTGCGCAGCAACCACCATTGGCTGCCTAAAACCGCTCGTGAAAATGAGTCGGAAACTACTTGGCCTCGTCGATCCGCGGTCTCTCCGCTAAAAAGGGGCCAGTTTCGTCCACCGTTCTCAGTTGCAGCGACATGGCAAAAGGTCTTTTCACTCAAGGAATGTGCATCCTCTTGGAGGAACCCATTTCGATGGCCGAGCTTGAAGGCTGCCTGAAAGAATTTGAGATCGTTGGACGGCACGAATCCATCGAAGACGATGATTCGCCTGAGACGCTCGTGATGCATTATCGACCTGAAGTCAAAGGCCATCTACTAGTCACACCATCGACTGGGCTTTGGCCCGATGATATGGGCGATCCAGACGAGTCTCCTGAGCGGTTTGTCGCTTGGTCGCTGGGGCAATTTGGGCCGTTGGCCTTTCCTGGTTGTCTGGAACGTGCGACCGAACAATCCTGGGGCTGGGAAGAGGGAACCGAAGCTGCCAGTCGCCATACGTCGCACGTACGTTTCTTAATCAGCTACGTACTTGGCGGCGAAGAAGAGGACGATGATGCCGACGTCCCGTTGGTGCCAGAAGATTACGATCCAATGGGCGAAATGAAATTTTTGACGCGTGCCGTTTCGGCTGTGTTGGAATTGCCCAAAGCGATTTGCTATTTCAACCCCGGTGGCGAAATTCTTCGCGATGAAAATGGTCTTCGCCAAGGGCTGAATTACGCGTGGAACCACGACCTGCCGCCGCTGGATATGTGGACGAACGTTAGGCTGTTTCGCGCCAGTGAATCATGGGCATTGATGGATACGGTTGGCAATGGACAACTGGATCTTCCGGACTTGGAAGCCGTCTACGACAGCGATGTTTATGAACCCGCCGATGTCGAGCGGTTCTTGCGGAATGCGTCGCTGTACATGCTGAACACGGATGATGAAGTCGATGAAGGTGACACCGCGGACGGCCCCGGTGAAGTCACCTGGAATGCGATGGAATGTGATGAGTCGCTTTCCGATCCGCCCCGGCCGACGATTCGCTGGATTCCTGAAGACGGCAAAGAACCACCTGAAGAACTACTGCAACGGGGGGAGATTTTGGACGATGCGGACGACATTGATTTCGACGACGATGATGATGCGGGTGATCTAGATGATCCGATGATGGAGTTTGACGACACCTAGGCCCTAACACGTAGCAATGTCTGACTACCAGAACACCGCTTGCCATCAGCGAACAATAACGCGTCGCTCCCCTGTTCTTGGAAAATCAGATTGACCGATTCAAATATCAAGCGTGTTCTTGTCTGCGGCGCCACCGGCTACGTCGGTGGTCGGCTTGTTCCTCGATTTCTCCAGCGGGGTCTCACTGTTCGTTGCCTCGTTCGTAGCCCCGAGAAACTCCGAGCTTACTCGTGGCGCAATCACGAACGTTTGGAGATCGTCGAAGGCGATTTGAGTGACACGGGTACTATCCGCCAAGCAGCCGAAGACATCGATGCGGCCTACTATCTCGTTCATGCCATGATCAGCGCGGGCGAAGACTACGCGAGGCGCGATCGAGAACTTGCCACCAACTTCGTGAACGGCCTGAAGGGTTCCCCGTGCAAACGAATCATCTACTTGGGTGGCCTGGGCGAGCTGGGGCCAAACTTAAGCGACCATCTCACTAGTCGCCGCGAAGTCGCCGAGATACTACAGACGAGCAAATGTGCGACGACTGTTTTTCGCGCAGCCATGATTATCGGATCTGGCTCAGCTTCGTTTGAGATCTTGCGTTATCTGGTCGAACGATTACCGATCATGATCACGCCCAAATGGGTAGAAACTCAGACGCAGCCTATCGCAATCCGTGATGTCCTACGGTATCTCGTTGAGTGCTTGGATGCCAACGAAACCGCGGGGCGAGTGATCGACATCGGTTGCAACGACGTTTTCACTTACAAGAAGTTGATGCAGGTCATGGCAAAGTCGCTTGGCCTGCCGCGGCGAATCATTCTTCCGGTTCCAGTTCTAACGCCAAGACTCAGTTCTGCCTGGATTTCACTTGTCACACCGGTCAATGCCAGTATCGCACGGCCGCTTGCCGAAGGCCTACGAAATCGGACTGTCTGTCGTGACAACGTTGCTGAGCAACTAATGCCTGGTCCCTTGCTAAACGTCCAAGAAGCTATCGATGCCGCAATCGGTAAGTTGGAAGTGGGCGAAATAGAAACGCGTTGGTCAACGGCCGGTGAAATGCCTGGCGATCCGCAGTGGTCTGGCGGCAAGGTTTTCAAGGACGAGCGAATTCAAATTATCGACGCTGGCTCCGAAGAAACATTTAGGGCACTGAGCCGAATCGGAGGTCGCTGCGGCTATTGGGGAGCCGACTGGTTGTGGTGGCTGAGAGGATTGATGGACAAGGCAATCGGAGGGCCCGGCTTGCGACGAGGGCGACGCCACCCGCAAGAGCTAAGCTACGGCGAAGCAGTTGATTTCTGGCGAGTAAACGGATTCGAAGAAGGCAAATGGCTGCGACTCCACGCGGAAATGAAACTACCCGGTGACGCCGAACTTGAATTTCGTGTTGAACCACATAGCGGAATGGGTAAGAGCGGATGTGGTACACGCCTCATTCAGACAGCTCGATTTCGACCGCGAGGGCTGCTGGGACTCGCCTACTGGTACACCGTGTTCCCGCTGCATTGGTTCGTTTTTCCCCGGATGATCGCAGGAATCAAACGCGATGCCGAAGCAATGTGTCAGTGAACCGTCTCAGCCGTGAAAAGGTTCATGCAGAACAGCTGCAGGACGCCATTGCTGAGTGCGATGAGATCACGCCCGGTTTCATCAAATGGGTCAATTCAAAACGGTCTCTCCAAATGGCTCGGTATCGAACCTGCCGTCACGCAAGACGAGAGGCGTGTTGAACGAGCACGCCTGAGCCCCCTTTGATGGACTGGCTTCACGACTAGCAGCGGTCACGGGATCCGTAATTTCTTGGCCGCCAGAGCCAAAGAAACCAGGTGAATTTTGGAACTTTGCAATTGAAACAATAATTCGTTGTCTATCATTAAAGGGTTAGATTTCATTTACTTTCAAGCAGGTTTTTGAGCGATGAGTCACACCGCTTCCACTCGCACCGTTTTGCTTCGTTTACTCGCACTTGCTGTAGCGATTTCGTGGTGTGATTTATCACTCGCCCGGGATTTGTACGTCGCGCCATCGGGCTCAGACAGTCGAAGTTCATCGCAGGCTCAGAATCGCTCGACACCTTGGCGTACGATTCAGAGAGGACTTGATTCGGCTGGAGCCGGCGACCGCGTCATTGTTTTGGATGGCACCTACTACGAGAACGTCTCTTTCCGACGCAGCGGAAGCAGTTCGAGCGAGCTAGCATTACGCAGCGAAAATTCGGGTGGAGCGAAAGTCGTTGGATCGATTGCCGCTTATGACAAGAACTATATTTTGATCCAAGGTTTCGATGTCAGTAACCCAGGCGGCACGCAACTGACCAAGGGTATTTCGGTTAATCGTGGTCACCACATTCGCGTTCGCAGTAATCGCGTTCACGACTGTTATGGAGGAGGCATCTCGATCGACCGCTCCGACTGGATCTTGGTGGAGTGGAATCGTGTCTACGACAATGCATTCTTCGACGTCAAACAGCACAGCGGTATTTCAATCTATCAACCGCAGTACCGTGGCAATGATTCTCGCACGTATGGCATCATCATTCGGAACAATACGTGCTACGGAAATTGGAATTACGTCGACAATCCTCTGTGGGGACGCCCGACAGATGGCAATGGAATCGTGCTAGATGATTTTTTCAATGAACAACCCGGTGGTGGTTCACCTTACAACCGCATGACCGTTGTCGAGAATAATCTATGCTTCGGCAACGGTGGTCAGGGCATTCACAATTACTTGAGCCAGAACATTCGGATCCGAAACAACACTTGTGTAAATAACCTCGGCAGCTTCGATTTTGGCGGTGAGATCTCAATCGTCAGCTCGGAGCGAATCTACGCGTACAACAACATTCTGGTCGCCCGACCCGGCAAGAAGGCTGTCCTGCAGTATGAATCTAACAACTTCTGGGTTGGCTACAGCGTCATCGATGGACCGACCCAAGGCTTGTCGCAAGACGGCAGCAACATTTACGGGCCGGCAGTCTTTCGTCCGGGCACTTTCCAGCTGGAGTCGTTTAGCCCGGCGGTGAATTCGGGTCTTCCTGGTGGCGACCAATATGGCCTGGACGTGTACGGCAATCAGCGACGCGTTGGTAATATCGATCGCGGCGCGTTGGAGCTTCAGTAACTCCGTGAGTGCTGGCCTGATCCGGTTTGCGACGTGGCGGACGCATCCGCCAGAAGATCATTGTGGCAGGGTGTCTTTGGAGACGATATCTGTACAGTTCTTTCGCCTGATTCCGTGCTTTTCACGACTTCGGGTAGACAAAATTTGTTCACCAGTGGATGCGTGACTAAGGTGTCGAAGACAATCGTTTTCCTGATTGACTTCCTCAGAGAGATTCCGTGCCATGATAATGCGTCAACAATCGACAAGCGTTGATTGCAATGCAGAATCTTTGCCGGACTACGGTCGCACGTTTCCGATGCATGTGCCAGCCATCGATTGGTACTTTCTGAGTGATGACTCACGCGAATACCCGATGTCGTTTTACTTGGATCTTCAGTTCAGTGGAACACTTGATCGTGACAAGCTAGACGAAGCGGTCAGGCAGGCACTGTTTCGTCATCCGTTGCTGATGTGCATCATCCAGCCCGGTAAACAGGACTTGCCCTGCTGGACACTATCCGTCGATCAAATGCCAACGATCCAGTGGCAAGAATCGGCCACTCCAGCCAATTGGCTCGCAGCAGAGGTTCCCGCTTCATGTGACGATGATTTCATCGACATCCGATCCGAACCAGGTTTGCGAATCAAGGCGCATCAATCGACTGACTCGGCCCAAATCACGTTGCAATTTCATCACAGCGCTTGCGACGGGACGGGAGCCTATCGATTCGTCGGCGACCTGCTGGCACTCTACATGCAACAGTTACCCTGTTGCGAGGGCAAGGTTGAGCTCGGAGATTTCGACGCGGCACAGTTAAAAGTACGTGCAGCCAAGATGCGCAGCATTCGCATGAGCGATAGCGAGACACGAAAATTGGGAGTCGCACTTAAGGAAGCATGGCATCATTTGGGAACACGCGTCACACCGCTGAAATCTCCTCAGGATCTACCGACTACCAAAACGCTGCCGGGCATCGTCAAACGAGAATTCAGTTCTGATGAACTTGCTCAAATGCGAAGCGCAGCGACCTCTAAGGGTGCAACGCTCAACGATTGGTTTTTGTGCAAGATGTTTCAGGCGGCCGATGACTGGAACGATGGCTACCGTCGATCTGGCAAGATCCGTTTACTGGTCCCGGCTGATATGCGGGACGGGAACGATTTTGAAATACCTGCGTGCAATATGACCGCTTGCACATTCATCACACGTAGACGATCGCAACTCGCCAGTGAAACGAAATTGCTGGATTCGATTCGCCAAGACACACTTGAAATTAAACAGGGCCATCCCCAGCGGGCTTTTGTAAATGCGATCACTACAGCGATGCAAGGATCAATGCTGCCCTGGATCATGAATCGTCATAAGTGCATGGCCACTGCCGTCGTTTCCAACGCGGGTGATCCGTCTAGAAGATTTACATGCAAGCTGCCTAAGAAGCGAGGCAAGGTCAGTTGCGATGAATTTACGTTGGAGTCGATCTCGGGTGTGCCCCCCTTACGACGGCACACACGCAGCACGCTATCGCTGAGCAGCTATGGTCGAAAATTAACCGTCTCGATGCGGTGTGATCCGTATCACTTTGACCAAGCGAATAGCGAAAAATTGCTGGATCTCTTCTGCCAAAGGCTCAGTGGTTAGTCGGCATCTGCGTTAGACTGCTGGCACTTTCCACCATCCTCTTTGGGAACCAGTATATGTCTTGCAGTCGGCTTAGCTTCTGTCGCAATCTTGTTTTTGTTCTCCTCGTCATTCTTGCGGGACAAGAGACGAAAGGGCAAGAGTCGAGTGCCGATCGTCCGAACGTGCTCTTTTTGGTTTGCGATGACTTGAACTGTGATCTTGGGAGTTGGGGGCACGATCAAGTCCAAACACCCAATCTGGACGCCCTGGCTGCGCGCGGCGTACGTTTTCCAAACACCCACTGCCAATACCCGTTGTGTGGTCCCAGTCGGGCTTCGTTCCTGACAGGTTTGTATTGCGACCAAACGTTGATTCGCCGAAACGGAGTTTACTTGCGCGAACACTTGCCCAACGTAAACACAGTCTCGCAAATGTTTCGCGATGCGGGATACTTCGCGACTCGGATTGGCAAGATGTACCACTACAACGTGCCGAAACACATTGGAACCAGCGGGCATGACGACCCTTATTCATGGGACTACACCATCAACCCGCGCGGACGCGACAAAACGGATGAAGACAAGATTTTTTCCGTGACACCAGGAAGCTATGGCGCATCACTTAGCTGGCTTGCGGCCGATGGAACCGATGAAGAGCAAACCGACGGCATCGCTGCGACAGAAGCGATCACGATGCTGAAGAAACATGCTGACGAGAGCAGTAGCTTCTTTATGGCCGTCGGCCTCTATCGACCGCATACTCCCTACGTCGCACCAAAGAAATACTTCGATTTGTACCCACTCGATTCGATCAAAGTGCCTGAGGTTCCCGACGGATACCTCGACACTCTTCCTTCCCTGGCGCGGAAATCAATCACGCGTCGAAAATCCCAACTGAACCTACCAGACGATTTAGCGCGAAAAGCTATTCGGTCCTACTACGCCTCGATCACGTTCGCGGACGCACAGTTGGGTCGAATTCTGGACGCATTGAAGGAAACCGGATTGTCCGATAACACCGTTGTCCTTTTCACTTCTGACCACGGCTATCACATGGGCGAACACGGTCACTATCAAAAAACAACGTTGTTTAATAACGCGACCAACGTACCGCTGATCATGGCAGGCCCTGGAGTCGCGAAGGGAGAGTCGGCGGCGACATTTGCCGAGATGATTGACTTTTATCCGACGCTGGCAGATTTGACAGGCTTGGAGAAGCCGGATTTCTTAGCCGGCAAAAGCTTAGTACCTGCCTTGCAAGACCCAAAGACAATCGTTCGCGAATCGGCTTTCACGCAGTACGACCAAGGATATAGCGTGCGAACAAAAGACTTTCGATACACACAGTGGGGCGAAAACGGTTCAGCAGGTCACGAACTGTACGATCAACGAAGCGATCCAAACGAAATGAACAATATCGCCGACGCCCCTGAGAGCGCGGCAACGGTCAAGCAACTTTCTGATTTGCTTCGCCAGCGAATCAAGGACGCTCGAAAACCGCCAGCGGGCCTAAAACAGAATCGCTTTGACAACAAACGCAAAGTACCGCAGCGATAAGCTTCGTAGAACTTTGGTTAGTACGGCAGTTCACGGATGTAGATATTCTTGAAATACAACGCGCTGCCGTGGTGCTGGAGTTCGATTTGATCGGCACGTGGGATTGGGGTCATCCCTGTTTTGTCCCAATAGTTCTCCAGCTTGACGCGATTGACGATCAGTTTTTTGTTCAACCAAATGGAAACCTTGTCGCCGACCATGCGGATGAAGAAAGTATTCCACTGTCCGGCCGGTTTGTCGGCCAGTGCCGTGGGCGAATTACGCCAACGTTTGTTATTCCATAGACCGCCACTGCCAAGATTCTGTCCGTTTTTGTAGTACGTCAAAAACTCTTCGGAGCTGGTTGGCGCTGGGCGATCCTTGAATTTCTGGACGTTCCATGGATCCCAGATTTGAATTTGAGGAGTGCCTCGCAGATAGATTCCTGAGTCGGCACCGGCTGGAATCTTCCAGTCAATGTACATTTCAAAATCGCCATAGTCTTTGGCCGTACAAAGACTCTGACCCTTCCCGTCATAGGTAAGCACGCCGTCAACAGCGGTCCAGTGCTCGCGCATGTTTTCGTCTGCCGTGGCTTGAGCCTCCTGAAGCGAATCGCCATTCAATTGACGACGCTGGTTGGCATTCTTGTGCGCGAGTCCTTTCCAGTGACTCAAATCCTTCCCGTTGAAGAGCGATTGAAAACCCGCGGGCGGTGTGTTGTCACTGTCCGATTTTGGCAGTGGTCCTGGCTTTGAGAAATCCGCTACACGCAGCTTGCGAAATTCAACTCGATCACTGTGGCCAGCCAACATGATATGTCCCGTTTTGCTTTTCATTCCGGGATGCGAACCACCATCGACGGGTGTAGTTTCATCTAGGTAAGCGTCAACGACGACAGCTCCGTTCAAGACTACGGTGATATGGTCTTCGATAGCGATGATTGTTTCTCGATTCCATTCTCCAGCTGGCTTTAGGTATCCGGTCTTTGCAGGAACGATTCCGTAGATCGATCCGTGATACTGCCACGGCTTCAGCCAACTCATTTTTCGCGGCTTACCATTGGCCATTTCAGCGGTTCCGCTGTAGCGGCTGCCATGGTGATCGAGGATTTGGATTTCCATTCCGTCTTTGGCAGGGTGGCCGTCTACTGGCACTCGAATTCCAATGCCGCTGTTGCCGCTCTCTTCGAGCTTGAATTCAAATTCAAAGACGAAGTCAGTGTAGGGGTTTGCCGAAATCAGATTCTTGCCACCTTTCTTGCAGATGAGTTTTCCGTCCTCAGCAAAGTAACCTTCTAAGTCGCCTGCCCAGCCATCGAGATCTCTTCCGTTGAACAGTTCGACCCATGATTGGACCGCTTCCAGGCGTTCCAACACTGCCGCTCCAGCATCGGCATTCACATCAGCCTTCTTGGTTTGCGCGACCAGAGATGCGGAACCAAGAACACACGACAGAGCAATGGAAAGTAGATTTTTCATGGGAGGGAGTTTGTCTTGAGGAGGGGCGGATTCGGGAGGGGTTGCGGTGGATACTACGGTAGAAAGCTGATTTCACGATCGTTAGCAACGGATTCACCGGGCGTGCATCGGCCTTGGCTCACCTCTTTTTCCAGCAACGCGAGTAACGCTTCGACTTGCTCGGGATGTTTGTCAACGAGATTTGTCTGTTCGGCCTTGTCGGCATCCAAGTTGTACAGCTGCATCGCAGGTAGCCCTTGTTTCTTCGCCACTGGTTCACGTGGATCGCTCCAACCGCCGCTTCCCGCGCATAGGCATAACTTCCATGCTCCTCGGCGAATCGAAAACGAACCGCCGATGCTATGACTAATGAGCGTTTCACGTCCCGTTGCATCTTCGCCATCAAAAACCCTGGTCAGACTGTAGCCGTCTTCACCACCGGTTGCTTCTCGAGGCTGGCCGACAATCTGTTGCAAAGTGGGATAGATGTCCGTTAGACAGGAAATCGCATTGGTCGATCGACCGCCTCTGATTCGATCAGGCCAGCGGACCACCATGGGAACACGGTGCCCGCCTTCGTAGATGTCTGCTTTGTGACCACGATAGCCAGCGTTTGGATCATGGCCATGCTCGGCTAAAACCTCAAAGTTCCCTTGCGGTGAACAACCATTGTCACTGGTGAAAACCACAAGTGTATTGTCGTCGATGCCTGCCTTCTTGATCGCGTCAAACAGCTCACCCATGTGATGGTCAACCTGCATCACAAAATCAGCGTACGGGTTGATACCACTGGCGTCTTTAAAAGGCGGCACCGGCACGATCGGGGTGTGGGGAGCGGGCAATGCGAGATACAGAAAGAAGGGTTTGCCCGATTTCGCAGGTTCGGATCTTGACTCGATGTGTTGGACCGATTTACCGAAAAGGTGTGGCAGTACTTCGTCAATCTTGAAATCACTACCGATAGGACCCTTGCGATACCATCCGTAGGGATCTTCATTCTTGGTGACGCCTTCGGCGCGGTCGGGCTGTGCGGTGACGTTACCCGTATCGACCCAAACATAGGGCGGCATATCGAGTGAACCACAATGGGCGTAGTACGAATCAAATCCATTGATGTCCGGTCCGTTCTTGATTGGCTTGGTGAAGTCGATCTCGCCCTTTTTTACTTTGTGCCAATCCCAACCTAGGTGCCATTTGCCAATCATCGCCGTGTGGTATCCAGCACTCTGCAGCAAGTGCCCAACAGTCGGTCGCTCGGCTGGAATCAAGTGATCGCTCGTGCCGCTCAGAACGCTTCTTGCCAGACGCGATCTCCAGTTGTATCGGCCGGTTAGCAATCCATACCGCGTCGGCGTGCAAACACTGCTGGGTGTATGCGCATCGGTGAACGTCAAACCTTCGTCAGCCATTCGCTGCAAATTCGGAGTTTTGATTTTGCAATCAGGATTGGTCGGGCTGACGTCGCCAATGCCCAGGTCGTCAGCTAAGACAACAATCACATTGGGAAGATCTTCGCTGAAGGACCAGCAGGGAACGAAAGCCATCCAGGCCAACAAAGTCAATCGTCTAACGTTCATCATATTACGGGGCACAAAGGGGAGGAAATTTATCGAGTGCGGGCCGTCACCGGCCAGACTTCACTGGTTGCCAGTCCATCGCGCACGACATGAGCAAAGGCGTACTTGGCGACCGTTGGACAAATGTGCTTTGGAAAAGCAAGAAAGGAATCGCCGACCGCAATGCGATCCGCTTGAGACGTCCGTATCACAAGATGCTCTTCACTCTGGCTGGCCAGAACGGCATCCGCGATTTCAGGAAACACGACGCGTTGTTCAAGGGGCATCTCAGCGCTCATCGCCTTGTAGCCAATGTCCAGGCAGACGAGATCATTTCCTGGTTTGCTGATCACGCGGGCCAACAGAGCTGCGGCTACGTCAAACTTCAAATCAGGGTAGTTCGTTCCATATCCGACGTCCCAAAATATCGTAGTGCCGGGACTGCATTGCCAATTGGTTTCCTGTGCCCAGATCGCGAATGTCGGCGATCCACCGGCAATCACTTCGCATTGGGGATAGCCGGAAATAAAGGACTGTACTTGGTCGATGATTTCCGACACACAAGAGTGACGTTCTTCCAACGCACTTTGATGCAAATGACCGTCGTACACATGCAATCCTGTAAACTGCACGCCAGGTGTTGCTTCGACTTGGTCGATCAGCTTTTGGCAAGACTCTCCAAGCGGTATCCCCGTCCGATGCATCCCGCAGTCAATATCCACGAAGAGTCGCAGTGGCTGAGCGAGCGAAGTGCATGCGGTCGCTGTTTGCTGGACAACAGAAGAATCATCGACCAGGGCCGCGAATGACACATCGCTGTATCGCGCCACGAGGCTGAGCAATTTTGGAATCTTCGGTCCTATCAATTGATGCGCGACAAGGACATCTTTTGCACCCGCGGATGCCGCCATCTCGGCTTCGGCCAAGGTAGCGGCCTTAAACTGCGTGATACCTGATGCGACGTGCATCGCAACAACATCAGGCATCTTGTGGGTTTTTAAGTGGGGACGCAAACGATCCGTATCCCCAGCCACGATCGATATCATCTGGTCGATATTCGCTTGCGCGCGATCCGCATCCACCAGCAGTGCTGGGGATTCGATTGATTCAGGATTGGATACTTGAAAAAAATTCACAGCGATGGTTTTTGCACAGGACAACGCAATGACTTAGTTTGATCATCAACTTGTTGGTCGATCACGGATCATTAGAAAATCGCGTGTAGACCTCTTCGATCTTTGCTTCATTCACGTCGCCTTTGTGAAAAACAAAGCGGTACCGAAAAGTCCTTGACTCGCCGGCCTTGATGGTCAAATCGCCAGTGCCAGCTGGCTTCTTCTCGAAGTCGTGAACGCCAAAGGGATTCGCAGCTATCAATCCATATGGCCGCGCATGCCACCAAGTGGGATGCCTTGGATTTTTGGGGTGATCCATGATGGCGATGCCAACCGTCTGGTCCTGGATTGGCGCCCAGTAATCGACCCACTTGGCTCGTTTGCCCCAGATCTTCTTTCCCTTTTCACCTTCGCTATTAATCGCTTGGCCTTTAGCGGTATGGTTGCCTCGCTTGGCGTCAGTCTCCAAACGCAATAACGGATTCGTGCGTATTCCCATTGAGCCTTCTTTGGTGTCGCCAAAAACGGCATCGCCGTTTGTGGCGCGAAGCGTGATTTCAAAATCAATGTACCGAGATGACTCGTCCGCCCCAAAACGAATCTCTCTGGAGTCACTACAAACGACCGAACCCTCTGGTGATTGCCATTCGTTTTCTGCATACAGCGTGTCGCCTTCGACTCGGCACTTCTGTTGAACGATCTTTCCAAAGACCGCCTTGTTTTGCTTGTCGTATTCGACCCAAAACTTGACGCCGTTGACGTCGTCGTGTGTGTACCAAAGAGACTTATGATGCGGATGGTCGCCGGCTTCGTTATCGACGTCTTTCTGCATCGGATAGTTTCGGGTCATCGCAATCCCGCTTGGTCCAATGACGGGGTACAAGATCGGCTTGGCGTGGCCGCTGAAAACGTATTCCGTGAAAGGCTGTTCATCGACCGTGACAACGATTTTGTCAGCCAGTTTCGACAGCGTGATTTGCGATGCTTGGGCGACCTGAGCTGAGACAGCTTGGGGAAAAAGAGAAAAAACGGCTGCCCAAAAAACGACCCAACGGAATGTTGTCGCGTGAAGGGATGAACGAGTCGGCATTGAAGATGTCTCTTTGGGTTGGTTTGGTCAGAATGCCGTCGATGGCCCGTAAACTGACGAGTTCTCATTGTAGACCATTGGCGTAGGTTCGACGGACTTGATGATCTTGCGCTACCCATAGGATGCAATTCAACTGAGTTTGAATCATACTGTGCTCCCAAACCCGCCCCCTCCACGAAGCTGTTTCCGATATGCGACTCGCTCTTCTGGCGCTGTTCACGCTGGCATGCCAAACAATTCTCGTCGCTCAAGTCTACGAGACCCCCGAGAAAGCTAAGCAAGACCCCGACTTCGAACTTCAAGGTGAATACGTTGATTCGACCCGAGGCCTTCAGGTCGTTGCATTGGGCGATGGAGAGTTCCAAGTGGTGACCTACACCGATGGACTTCCAGGGGCCGGGTGGAACGGCAAGCAAAAGAAGACGATCGAAGTGGATGCCGATGCGGTCGAGGCACTGTTGTCCAACTTCGATCGCGTCGATCGCAAGAGCCCAACGCTGGGGGCCAAGCCGCCCAACGGATCAGTCGTCCTTTTTGATGGGTCGCAGCAAAGCTTGAACGACCACTGGAAAAAGGGAGCCAAGCTGTCCGAAGACGGGCTGCTGATGGAGGGCTGTACCAGTATCGATACGTTCCGTGATTACTCGCTACATCTTGAGTTCCGCACCCCCTTCATGCCTTCAGCCCGCGGACAAGCCAGGGGCAACAGTGGTGTCTATCACCAGGGTCGCTTCGAAACGCAAGTGTTAGATTCCTTTGGGTCCGAAGGCAAGTCTGACGAAACCGGCGGCATCTACACCATCAGGGAACCAGACCTGAATATGTGCCTGCCACCGCTGGTCTGGCAAACCTACGACGTTGACTTCACTGCAGCGCGGTACGACGACGCAGGGAAGAAAACAACCAACGCGACGCTAACAGTGAAGCTTAACGGCGTCGTCGTTCAACGAGATGTACCACTACCCAACATCACTCGCGCCGCACCTAACAAAGAGGGCCCCAGTGACGGACCGATCTTCTTGCAGGACCACGGCAACCCAGTACGTTTTCGCAACATCTGGGTGATGCCTCGAGATTTGGAAGCCGAAGCACTCCGTCCAATCGTTCCTGGGTTCGAGCGTTTTCATGCCAGCGGCAGCGATGCGGCCGCTGGAGGACGCTTGCTGATTGGCGAATTGAACTGTGCGTCCTGCCATGCAATCGACGACAAACTAGTCAGTTTGATCGATACAAAATCCGCGCCGAATTTGAATGATGTTGGCACACGCGTTTATGCGGATTGGATGGCGCAATTTATCGCACAGCCCCACGCTGTGAAGCCGGGTACGACAATGCCCGATGTCATGGGGGCTATGAACGATGCTCAACGCCGCGAAGCTGCGGAGGCGATGACACATTTCTTGGTAGGCGGCGACGTCGTTGAATTAGACGACAAGACGGGGGATGCGAAGAAAGGCGAAAAGCTCTTTCACGAATCTGGCTGTGTCGCTTGTCACATGCCGCGCAACGGAAAGAAGGTGAACCCGGCCACGTCGATTCCGTTGACCGGTATCGAAAAGAAATACAGCCGAACAAGCCTGGAGACTTTCATCAAGGATCCGCTCTCGGTTCGATCCTCCGGACGAATGCCACAACTGGAGCTGGAGAAAGCCAACTGGCGTCACGTGGCTCAGTACTTGACCGCTGATTCCTCGTTAACCAATCCGAGCTCCGCCAAAAAACCAGCTGAGCCGAACTTGCGATTTAGGGCTTTCCATAAGGGCGGCAATCAACTGCCCGACTTGACGGATCTGAACGCTGACAGGTCCGGGGTTTCCAAGGGTTTCGATCTTTCAGTGGCTGGCAAATCAAACCAGTTTTCTCTGAGCTTTTCAGGTTTTCTTCCGATCGAAAAGTCAGGCGAGTTCCGTTTTCGCTTGGGTTCCGACGACGGAAGCCGACTGTTCATTGACGATAAAGAAGTGATCAACAACGACGGCGTGCATCCGCACAAAACGGCCGACGCAAAAGTCAAACTCGATGCAGGCGTTCATGCGATACGTGTTGACTATTTCGACGGTGGTGGTGAGACATCACTTGAACTGAAATGGTCAGGCGCTGGAGTGGCTATGCAGCCGATAGATCGGTTCCTTGTTTTGGATCGCGACTCGCCAATGCCCAAACGCCTCGCAGATGCCGCCGATTCTGTTGGCTTTGTCTATGACGAAACGAAGGCGAAGCGAGGCCAGCAACTATTTGGCGAACTGGGTTGCGCCGCCTGTCATACCAAAGAGATCGATGGCAAACGCATGACTTCGACGCTGAGTGCCCCGGCTCTCGCCAACTGCGATCTCGGAAAAGGGTGCCTCACGAGTACAAAATCGAATGCTCCGAATTTTGATTTAACGAGTGTTCAAACGACCGCGATCGCGGCAGCCGTCGGGAAAGAGGAGGTTCGGGAGACACCTCAGTCAAGGCTTGCACACACGATGAAGATGCTCAACTGCTATGCATGTCATGCTCGCGATGGTGTTGGTGGTCCGGAGTCGGATCGCAATGCACTATTCGTTAGCACGATTCCGGAAATGGGCGACGAAGGACGACTGCCGCCGCCATTGGATGGAGTGGGTGACAAGCTTCGCGAAGACTGGATCGATCACGTTGTCAGCCAAGGCGACAAGAGCAGGCCCTACATGAAAACGTTTATGCCAAAATTCGGCAAAGGAAGCACCAAAGGCCTAGCCAGAGCCATTGCGACGATCGACCAAAAATCCGAAGCAACGATCGCAAAAATCGATGGCTCCGCAAAAGAGCAAGTCGCGTTTGGCAGAAAGATGGTGGGCGCGAAGGGCTTGGCCTGCGTCAGTTGCCATACGTACGGAGGATTTCAGTCGACGGGTATTCAAGCGATCAGGCTGGACACGATGACGCAGCGGATCCGACCAGATTGGTTTCACCGCTACTTGCCGAATCCACAGATCTATCGTCCCGGTACACGCATGCCGACAGGATTCCCGGACGGCAAAAGCACGGTTCCCGATGTTTATGATGGCGACCCAGCAAAACAAATCTCAGCTATCTGGACCTACCTGGCCAAGGGAGCCAAGGGCGGTGTGCCAGAAGGCATCGTCGGTGGCATGAAAGAACTCAAGCCGATCGATCGACCCATCATCTATCGTAATTTCATCGAAAGTGTTTCGCCTCGTGGAATCGCAGTGGGTTACCCGGAAAAAGCGAATCTATGCTGGGACGCGGACACCATGTCACTTGCACTGCTCTGGCAGGATCGATTCATTGACGCTTCAAAGCACTGGGATGGTCGTGGACAGGGAAGCCAGATTCCCCTTGGTGGCGGTGTGTTGAGATGGGAAGCCGATTCGCCGTTCGCTTTACTGGAAAATCCACAAACTGCGTGGCCCAATACGAAAGCTAAAGAACGCGGGTATCGATTCCTAGGGTATCGACTCGACGAACAGGGTCGTCCTACTTTCCGATACCGAACAACCGACGCCACCGTCGAAGACACGCCGCTACCGAAGCCATCCCAGCCGGTTGCCAGCTTTGATCGCCAACTGAAGGTGATCCCCCTTGGCAATTCAGCCAGCACCAATTCAGCCAGTGGCACGCTCTACTTCCGAGCCGCGGTTGGAAAATCGATTCAGCACACCGATGACGGCGCCTTTGCGTTGGGAGATGGAACGATTGTTCGAGTCAGTGGCGAACCGATTTTGCGGAACATCGACGGAACGATGGAAGTGATCGTGCCGGTAGCTGGCGCCGTCACGATCAAGCAAAGCATCATTTGGTAGCTCGCTCCCATGGTTGCCAACAATTCCCTTAAAACCATCTCATACTCTTCCCCGATCCCATCGTCCGCTATGAGCTACTTCCAAGTCCCTGGTCTGATTCTTGTGCTGTTGGTTTCAACCACAGTTGCACAAGAGGCCCCAACGGAATCCGACTTTTACCCGATCACCACGTTTGAAACTCCCAAGGATGTGGTCTTGGAAGCCGGTGGTTTTCAGTTGATGCCAGACGGAAGGCTAGCGGTCTGCTCGCGTCGCGGAGAAATCTGGATGATTCAAGATCCCAATTCTCCCACCGTGAGTGCGTCGCAATTTCAGCGTTTTGCACATGGACTGCACGAGACGCTGACATTGGCCCAGCGTGACGGGTGGCTTTACACAACGCAGCGTTCTGATGTCACCCGAATCCGTGATACCGACGACGACGGCGTCGCGGACGATTTTGAAATCGTCAACGGTGAATGGGGCATTTCCGGCGACTACCATGAGTACGCCTTCGGATCCAAGTTCGACAAGAACGGGGACATGTGGGTCGTGCTGTGCCTGACAGGTTCGTTCTCCAGCAACGTGCCGTATCGAGGTTGGTGCGTTCGAGTGACGAAAGACGGCGAAATGATCCCGACGTGCAGCGGTGTTCGCTCACCGGGTGGCATCGGAGCCAATGCCGTGGGAGACATGTTCTATACAGACAATCAAGGCCCTTGGAATGGAACGTGTTCGCTAAAGCACCTTGCTCCCGGTAAATCGATGGGGCATCCAGGCGGCTTCGAGTGGTACTCGCTGGCGGAAACGGTGATGGGAAAGAAACCCGCAGAACCTAAGAGTGGAAGCCGCATCATGACCGAAGCGAAACGGCTACCTTCCTACGAACCTCCTTGCATTCTGTTTCCTTACAACAAGATGGGCAAATCAGCTGCTGGCGTCGCATGTGATCTATCAGGTGGCGATTTTGGTCCTTTCCAAAAACAAATGTTCGTCACCGACCAGTCGTACAGCACCGTGATGCGTTGCTATTTGGAAAAAGTAGACGGGCACTATCAAGGAGCATGCTTTCCGTTCTTAGAAGGGTTTGCCAGCGGTTCACTGGCTTTGGAAATGACAAACAGTGGAAAGATGTTTGTCGGCGGAACCAATCGAGGCTGGGGATCGCGCGGGCGAAAGCCGTTCGCTGTCGAACGTGTGGACTGGACTGGCAAAGTTCCGTTTGAAATTCACGAAATGCGAGCCAAAAAAGACGGGTTCGAGCTCACTTTCACGCAAAGCATCGATCAGAAAAGTGTTGAAGATCTAAGCTCCTACACTCTTTCAACCTACACCTACATTTACCAGGAATCTTACGGGAGCCCTGAAGTCGATCACACGGAACCAACGATCACGAAAGCGGCCATGGGTAGTGATGGCAAGAGCGTTCGCCTGTACGTCGATGGCCTTCAAGAAGGGCATGTCCATGAATTGCACTGCGAAGGGATCCGATCCGCCGGTGCTCTTCCGCTACTCCATACCGAAGCCTACTACACGCTGAACTACATTCCGAAATAGCGTGTCTGCTGCTTTGCTACTCTCGTAGTTGCTTCATCAGCGATAGCACTTCGGCGACGATCAACTCCGAAGCATCTTTCTGAACACGATTGGTGCCCATCCAAGTTTCGTAACCGCCCAGTTTGTGCTGACCAGGCGTGGGTAAGTAGCCGCGCGAGTCATTGGCGAGTTCAATGGTGAATGCATCATCAAATGGTGCAAGCGTTTTCAGCTCCAAACCGATCTCGGTGAACACTTCAAACGGAATTGCTGCAATCGCTAGTTCACCAATACGAATAGCCTGCAGCGGTACCACATACTGGTCGGGGCCATCGATCAACGACTGCACTCTCTCTGCGTAGGTGTCTTCATAGCGATGAAAGGGCACCTCGTTGTCTTCGCGGTTCGCCAAGTTCTTCATATACGCCCGCGTCGAAGCATCTGGCTTGCGAACTTGCAGGGTCAAATCGCTTTGAACCAAACCTAGCGGCACCCAGTCATGAAATTTTACTTCCGCGTGTGCCTTCGCGACTTTTTCAATGACTTTTTCCGCGACTTCGTTGATCTTTTGGTATTTATCGTAAACCTGTTTTGGTTCACGAGAACTGAAGCGAAAGTCGATGTTGTTCACATCCGCGCTGGTGCCATTGGTTAAGAATCCTACGAAAGGTGATTCCGCTTTGGCACCGATCTTTTCTCCGATTCCGTCCGCGAAGACTCCAAAGTAATCAGCCGAAACGTCTCCGCGATTTACACCTCCCACATAGTGAAGTGAATAGTTGGCCAGCAAAGCGATCGGTTTTCCTTCGCTAGATTGAACACTGATGAACGATATCTCGGGATCAACCGGCCCTGCAGGCTGAATCAACGAAGGGTGGTTGCGGGGTGGGTTCATTCGAACGGTATCGATTCCACCGAACGGATTGCGGCGAAGTTTTGGATCCTTGATATACCAGCGACGATTGTTCAGTTCAGATGGCTCGTCGACGCTTCCCCAGCCAATGCGCGCGGGCTCCAGTCGCTTGTCCGCCGCCATGACCGCCTTGGTGATGCCGTCCACGATGATGGGCTCGTATTTCGGAGAGGTCGCGATGCAAGCCGAATGAGAATGCGTGGCCGCCATCAAGATCTGACTAGCGTCAATGTCACTCTGCTCTGCGACTTGTGCTCGTGCTTTGTCATAAACGGTCTTGGCGATGCCGACGTTGTCGCAAATCACGAAAAACAGTTTCGTCTCACCGTTGTCCAGGCACAGGCACCGTGCGTGCAGTGGGTCGTGAATCGTTGTGGCGGGGAATGGCTTGAAGCTGCCCACGACCATTTCGCCCATCGGAGGATTGATCGGTACGACAGCAGCGCCGGCGCGCAGGACACGCGATTCGTCCGCCAGCGAATTGCTTAGCAAGGCAAACGAGAGTGCAGTGATTGCAAGGAGGCGTCGCATAGGGTCGCTTTCACAAGAGTACAAAAACAAGTCTGAAACACTTTTCGCAAATGAGTCCAGATCAGTATAAGCTGTGGACCGACGTGTCTGTTTGCAAGACAACCAACTGATCGATCCCCAGGAACTACCTCAAGTGATGAATTTTGCTTTTTCCATTCGTAACGCTGCCATCGTCCTGGCCGCATTTTCTTTGCCAATCAACCATGGCTGGAGCGAAGTGAAACTCCCAGGATTTTTCGGAAACTCGATGGTGCTTCAGCAGCAGAAAGAGATCCGCGTTTGGGGATGGGCCGATCCCGGTGAGAAGATTGAAGTCTCGCTTGCCGAGGCATCCGCCAACGTGGTGGCAGACGGCGATGGAGAGTGGACAGCGACGCTTCCAGCGATGAATGCGAGCAAAATTGCGCAGGTGCTTACGGTCAGCGGTTCCAACACGATCACATTGAAAGACATCCTGATCGGCGAAGTCTGGTTATGCAGCGGTCAGTCGAACATGGAGTGGACGGTTCGAAGTAGTTCCGATTCAGCCAACGAAATCGCAGCCGCCGACTTTCCGTTGATCCGGCACATCAAAGTGCCCAAGCGGCCTTCGACGGTCGCGTTGGATGACATCACCGCTCCGTGGCAAGTCTGTTCGCCGGCGACGGCAGGGAACTTTACAGCGTGCGGCTACTTCATGGCTCGACATCTATACAAAGAGCTTGATGTGCCGATTGGCCTTGTTAACTCATCCTGGGGTGGAACTCGTGTTGAACCTTGGACATCACCGATTGGCTTTGAAGGGGTCAAGGAACTCGATGACATCCACCAATCGATCATCGATCGCACGCCCGGGGCCAAACGGAACCAGCAAATCGTCCGGAAACACATCGGCGATTTGGAAGCATGGCTAGCGAAGGCCAAGACGAATCTGGGCAGAGACCAAGCGGTTGATCCCAGTCCTTCATTTCCAGCCAGCATCGCTCCGTTCAAAAGTCACCAGGATCCGACGATGCTCTACAACGGAATGATCCATGCGATGGTGGGTTTCCCGATTCGTGGAGTCATTTGGTATCAGGGCGAATCCAACCACGTCGAAGGATCTCTCTATACGAGTAAGAAGAAGGCGCTCATCGACGGGTGGCGAAACCTTTGGGGGCAAGGCGACTTTCCGTTCTACTACGTCCAAATCGCACCGTTTCAATACGGGAAAGAGGACCCAGCTGTCCTGGCGGAGTTCTGGGAGGCTCAGTCGCGCGTGAAGGACATCGTTGCGAACACCGACATGGTCGTCATCAACGACATCGCCACGCTTGGAAATATTCATCCACCCAACAAGCAAGATGTTGGGCTTCGCTTAGCGTTGTTGGCGTTAAAGAACGATTATGGGCGTGACGATTTGGTCGCTCAAAGTCCTGAAATGGAATCCATGTCTATCGAAGGCAAGCAACTAACAATTCAATTTAGACACACCGGCGGTGTGCTTAAGACGCGTGATGGGCAACCTGCCACTCACTTTGAACTCATTGGTTCGGGGTCAGAAGGTTTCCAACAAGCAACCGCAGAAATTCGGGGCGACCGAGTTGTATTGTCCTCACCGAAAGTCAACCAACCAACGGCGTTTCGGTTCGCTTGGGACAAGTTAGCCCAGCCCAATCTGACAGGAGCAACGGGGCTACCCGTCGGTGCGATGCGAGGTGGGAAAGTGCCTAGCCTCTTGAGCCAATTTAACATCGATGAAGACTACCGACTGGTCTACCGTTTGGATCTTGCGAAGCTTGGATCCACGATTCAGTACGACGTGGACAACAGTGAATCGATCAAAACGTTCAGCCGCGTCGGGTATTTGCTAGGCCTCAATTCAAGTCAGTATGGCAAGCAAATCGTATTCGTCACGATGGATGCGTTCACGGACGACGTCAAGAAAATCGGAGTACCAACAGTCGCGTCAGGAGCCGATTTTCAAACCAGGATTAGTAGCATGGAAGTCAAGTCAACCGTTCCGCAGTTGAACACAGACGCACCGATCGCGACAGGAAATATCGAATTTTGGCCTCACAATTATGCGGCTGGCAACGCCGGCGGAGTGACCAATGCATCGAGCAGTGTTTATGACTTTGGTGACGAGAAGAAGGAGCCAAAAGACGGCTACGGATCGATGCAGGTTCACGACTTTGGTGCCAAGCGAACGATCTTTGCGATCAATCAATGGAAAGCAGCTGCGGGAGCTGACATCGGGATTGGAAACAGCACCGGCAAGACGCAGGATTGGACCTTCAGCGGCAATGCAGCCAGCTATTCAGAAAAACGCTTGGCGATTTACGTCAAGTAGTCACGATCGCTTCTGCACCACACGAAAAAACGCGAGTGACCATTCAGCCACTCGCGTTATTGATGTGTACCTGATGGCACATGGTTCACTGGTTCTCTAACTCACTCTTCTTCGCCGGACCCGGACCCGTCGCCGTCTTCTTCACTCTCTGGTGGCGGCGGTGGAGCGTTGGCGGCTGCTAGTTCGGCTGCCTTGCGATCGTTCTTGCGTTGACGTTTTTCGTCTTGCTTGCGTTTCTTTTCCATTTCGCGCTGACGCTTGGCGAATGTGTTTTGATTCTTAGCGATGATGATTGCCTTATTTGCGGTTTAGTTAATTGCCTGTGGCAGACTCAAGGAAACTGTTTAGACAGAGGAGGCTTTGCGGCCACCCGAGCCATTGGACTTTTTTGCTTTGCGAAATTGATAGGCCCTCCCACCAGTGGGTGGCTTTTTGGATTTTCCGGTGGTCGATCCGGACTGCTTCGATTTACTTCGGCGACTACGACCGTTACCACCGCGTGCACCGCCACGCGATCCACCACCGCCACGCTGGCCAGGCTTCTTCGATTTCTTCGGTCCAGGGCGGTTCAGATCGAAGACGCCTGGGTTCTCGATTTTAAGACTGTGGCCGATCAGACGTTCGATCGCGCGAAGCTCATCGACTTCTTCATGTGTGCAGAATGAAATCGCAATACCCTCGGCACCGGCGCGTCCTGTACGACCCACTCGGTGGACGTAGCTCTCCGGCTCGACCGGCATGTCGTAGTTGATCACGTGAGTGACACCATCGATGTCGATACCACGAGCGGCAACGTCGGTCGCGACCAAGACCTGAATTTTGAAATCTCGAAACGCCGCGAGTGCTCGCTGCCGCGCGCCTTGTGTTTTGTTTCCGTGAATTGCTGAAGCACTGACGCCTAGTCGGTCCAGTTTCTTCACCAAGCCGTTTGCGCCGTGTTTCGTTCGCGTAAAGACAATCGTTTGACCAACGCCTTTCTTATTCAGAATTTTGTGCAGTGAGTTGACTTTGTCCGCACGCTCCACCAATCGAATGCACTGATCGATCTGCTTGACGCTGGTTGTTTTCGGCGTCACGTCAACGTGGACTGGATTGAACAGCAAGCTGGAAGCGAGCTCTTGAATTTTGGGCGGCAATGTCGCGGAGAAAAACAGTGACTGACGCTCGCGTGGTAGTTTCGAGATGATTTTTTTCAACGCGGGCATGAAGCCCATGTCCATCATTCGATCCGCTTCGTCCAAGACGAACATTTCGACTTGGCTCAAGTTCACGTGTCCTTGATCCATCAAGTCAATAAGGCGTCCCGGAGTCGCGATCAATACGTGGATTCCGCGACGTAGCGCGGAAACTTGTTGGCCTTGCCCCACGCCGCCGTAGACGAGTGCCTGTTGAAAACGAACGTGCTTTCCATAGGTCTTGAAACTATCGCCAATTTGAATCGCCAGCTCGCGAGTGGGCGCGAGAATGAGGGCTGTTGGCTTGTTTTTGAGCGCCTTTGGCTTGTCCTGTCCGATGTAGTCCAGGATTGGAAGCGCGAACGCAGCCGTTTTGCCTGTTCCAGTTTGAGCGCAGCCCAGGATGTCTTGTCCTTCGATGGCTGGTGGAACGGTTTGAGCTTGGATGGGTGTGGGGGTCGTGTAATCTTGCTCGGCCAGAGCTTTCTTAACTGGGCCGAACAAATCCATTTCTTCAAAAGTCTTCAAGGTAATTCTCTTAGGGATTGATGCGGGTAAAGACCGCTTCCGCAATAAGCGTTGCTAGAGCAAAGTGCGTGTGATCGTTGTTGGTTCGCTTGAACATGCCGGTCGGAAAGGCCCGATCGCAGGTTCAAATTGGGGACGCCGCTTCCACGGTTTCTGAGCCACGGTATCCGCGTCCACAGTATCTGGACTAACAAGAGAGTCGCAGATGGGCGTGTCAAAGGATGACACAAGCAGCCAAATCACAAGGATTTGTCCAGGGCGATCAACGGGATGCACTGTCGGCAGCAAATCGCGGATTCACTTCCGCGCCTGCGAGACACCAAGAGTCCGACTTGGTTGAAGGTCTCGCTTGGTTGGCAAACAGTCATCCAACTTAGATGCGTTTCTTGTTTTGCCAGAGCCAAAATCAACGAATCATCCATAACCTGTTCGATTCGTATGTTCGGATAATACAGCCCGCACAGCGAGAAGCACAGGCCAAAGCTGCCAAATTCCCTGAATCAGCGTCTCGAAGGGGCCCAAAGTACTCATTGGAGCAACGATGCGGTTTAGAACTTTGGATGTTTTGGAGACCACGTTTGGGTGGTTAACACCGTGTTACGCAGATCAGAGTTGTTGGCTCGTGGGCTTGTCCACCGGATCGAAGTCCATGAAACGCCCGTCACCGTGGGCTCGCACCCACGGCAAGGTGCTGCCGCCACTTCGCGGCTAGTCAGGGCGCTCAAATGGACGACGTGGATCTTTCGCTAGCACTACAATCGAAGAACGAAAACAATCCCCGACTCAAGTGTGTTTTTCCAATGAATCGACAGAGTGTCCCGTTCGTTTTTCTGATGCTGTCCCTGCTCCTCTTCGATGCAGGACTGGCGGAAAGCGCAAAGCGAAATGTGTTGTTCATCATTTCGGATGACCTGACATCCACCGCACTTTCATGCTACGGAAACACCGTTTGCCAAACGCCCAACATTGACGCCTTGGCGGCAAGCGGAGTTCGCTTCACTCGCGCTTTTTGCCAGGGGACTTATTGCGGTCCGTCCAGGGCGTCGTTCATGTCTGGCTACTACCCTCACGCAACAGGATCTCTGGGCTACGCCAACCCACGCCCCCAAATCGGTGATCGCGCTATGTGGTCACAGCATTTCAAGAACAACGGTTACTACACCGCTCGGGTCAGCAAAATTTTTCACATGGGAGTCCCCGGTGGAATCGAAGTCGGCGGCGACGGACGTGACCACAACAACTACAACGGTGCAGATGATGAGGCATCTTGGACAGAGCGTTTCAACAGCCCCGGACCAGAATGGAAAGCTGCTGGAGACGGGGAGACTCTTGAACGCAATCCCGATGGGAAACGACCTGTCGTTGGCGGTAACACTTTCGTCGTGGTCGAAGCCGACGGTGATGACAACGTTCATTCGGATGGCATGACTGCGGCCAAGGCGTCCGATTTGATTTTGACGCACCGGGAGAAACATGGCGACAAACCTTTTTGGCTGGGCGTCGGCTTCGTGCGACCCCACGTTCCGTTTGTCGCACCACGGAAGTACTACCCGCTGTTCAAGCCTTACTCATCAATGGTATTGCCAGAAAAGGTAGCCGGCGACTGGGACGATATCCCCAAGGCTGGCATCAACTACAAAACCAGCAAGAACATGCAGATGGACGTGCGGCGACAGAAAAAGGCGATGGGCGGCTACTACGCGTCGGTCTCGTTCATGGATGCGCAAGTTGGCAAAGTGATGTCGGCATTGGAAAAATCGGGCATGGCGGACAACACGATTGTGATCTTCACCAGCGACCACGGCTACCATCTTGGCGAGCATGACTTCTGGGCAAAAGTGTCACTTCGCGACGAGTCGGCAGCGGTGCCGCTGATCATTCGCGTACCAGGCAAGAAGCCCGCCGTGTGCAATAGCCTGACAGAGCTAATCGACCTGTATCCCACCACGGCAAAGCTCTGTGGCTTGGAAGTGCCGGATCGATTGCAAGGAGAAGACATTTCGCCATTGCTGGACAACGCTGACAAACGAGTACGCGACGCAGCGTTCAGCGTTGCACCCATGCGAAAAGGCTTCTTGCTGCGTGAAGACCGCTGGTCCTACATTCAATACACCGAAGACGCATCCAAGGGCATCGAGCTATTTGACTGCCATGCTGACCCTCAGCAGTACACTAACCTGGCCGCCGATCCAAAGTACGCCGAGGTCGTGGAGGAGTTCAAAGAAAAGCTTGCTGCCAAGTTAGCCGAAGTTCGTCAGAATGATCTGTAGGGGCAATTTGTGTCGAAAATAAATGTCGTCGGCCATCGGATTTAGCCCTCTCCTCGCTATGGCTCGACTCTCTCGGGGGGAGGGTAAAATGCAATTTGCAGGCGAAAGTAGCAATTAAATCTGCTGCTGCGTTGCCGTCAGGGCCTGACGGACAACTAGACGCGAATGGTTGCCAGAACATCGCCAGTGGCAACTTGTGCGCCGACGCCGACGTTGACTCTATCGACGATGCCGTCGACGGGTGATGGAACTTCCATTTCCATCTTCATCGCTTCAAGGATCAGGATTGGTTCGCCTTCAGCTACGGAGTCGCCCGGGCTGAGTATTTGCTTGTAGACCGCACCGGGCATTTGGGCAACGACGTCAGTCGTTTGTCCGGATGATGCTGGCGAAGCTGCTGGTGCATCGCCTGAACTTGGTTTGATGCCGACACGATAGACCTTGCCATCGACAGTGACGACATCGTTTTCAACCGCCATGAAGAACTCTTTGTTGTTCACGGTGACGCTGTACTTCGCGGTTCCGCCTGAAGCTGCGGCGACAGGTGCGGCTGCGGCATTGGGATCTTTCTTGCGAACGCCAACTTCCGCGTCACCTTGCAAGAATCGAATGCCTTTTTCTTTGCAGGCCGCCGCGATGAAAATGTTCTCATCGGTGACCGGAAGGCCAGCATCTTCCAAAGCCTTTGTTGCTGGTGCGATGCCCTTGGTTGGGTCAGCGTCGTTCAGCTCCAGCACTGGACGCGTCGTTGGCTCCAGTTCCAATTGATCCTTCGCCAGCTGAATGATTTCAGCGTCGGGCTCGACGGGTGTCTTGCCGAAATAGCCCAAGACCATTTTGCCGTATGGTTCGGCGATTTTCTTCCAAGGCCCAAACATCACGTTGTTGAACGCTTGCTGGAAGTAGAACTGGGAGACAGGAGTCACCGAGGTTCCGTAGCCGCCTTTGCGGACCACGTCACTCATCGCCATGATGATTTCGGGATACTTTTCCATGATGTTGTTGTCACGCAACATCTGTGTGTTGGCTGTCAGTGCTCCGCCTGGCATTGGGCTCCACGGAATCAATGGTTCCACCGCGGTGGCTTCAGGCGGCAAGAAGTAATCACTCATGCAATCCTTGAATACTTCTTCTGCCTCACGCACCTTTTCCACATCGACGTCTAGTTCATAGTCCGTCCCGCGCAGTGCGTGCCACATCACCAAGACATCGGGCTGACATGTTCCGCCGCTACACGGCGCCATCGATAGGTCGATCGCGTCGGCACCCGCATCAATAGCAGCTTTGTTGGCCAGGACGCTGACGCCCGCCGTTTCGTGGGTGTGAAAATGAATGAAGGCGTCCGACGGCAGCATCTTGCGAGCGGCTTTGATGGTTTCGTAGACCTTGTTTGGTGCAGCAGTACCCGATGCGTCCTTGAAGCAGACCGCATCAAACGGAATGTCAGCGTCAAGGATCTGCTGCAAAGTCGATTGGTAGAATTCTGTATCGTGAGCGCCACTGCATCCCGGCGGCAACTCCATCAACGTCACGCAAACCTGGTGTTTCAATCCGGCATCAGTGATGCACTGGCCGCTGTAGATCAAGTTATTGACATCGTTGAGCGCGTCAAAGTTGCGGATCGTTGTCATGCCGTGTTTCTTAAACAGGTCAGCATGAAGCTTGACGATATCACTGGATTGAGAGTCCAGCCCAACGACATTGACGCCCCGCGCAAGCGTTTGCAGATTGGCATCCGGACCGGCCGTTTCGCGAAAGGCATCCATCATGTCGAACGCGTCTTCGTTGCAATAGAAATACAACGACTGAAAACGAGCACCGCCACCGGCCTCGAACCAGGTGATGCCAGCATCGCGAGCTGCTTCAACCGCTGGCAGGAAATCTTTGGTGAAAACACGTGCTCCGAAGACGGACTGAAATCCATCGCGGAACGCCGTACACATGAACTTGACGCTTTTCTTAGCCACTGAGTTTTCCTTTGTCGAAAACGAGGGGACACATCCCCATCAATCTCTGCTTTGTAATTATTTTGCCAATTCAGCCCACAGCACGCCGGCGGCAATCGCACTGCCAATCACACCTGCCACATTGGGAGCCATCGCATGCATCAGCAAGAAATTGTTGGGGTCTTCTTGCTGGCCCACCATCTGAACAACCCTCGCGGAGTCAGGTACAGCTGAAACGCCGGCTGCTCCAATCAATGGGTTGATCTTTTCTTTCAAGAACAAGTTCATCAGCTTGGCAAACAAAACGCCTCCAGCGGTTGCCACCGCAAATGAAACGGCGCCGAGCGTGAAAATCCCAATCGACTGAGGTGTTAAAAAGGTGCCCGCTTCGGTGCTGGCGCCCACCGCAAAGCCAAGCAAAATAGTGACAATGTCGATGAACGCGGTTCGCGCCGTGTTTGCTAAACGTTCAGTGACCAAACTCTCCTTCAGCAAGTTTCCGAAGAAGAGCATCCCGAGAAGCACAACGGCTCCCGGCGCGATCAACGCACAGATCAAGAACGCCACTACGGGAAAGATCATTTTCTCGCGTTTGCTGACGGTGCGTGGCGGAGCCATTCGGATGAGGCGTTCCTCGCGAGTGGTCAGCAACTTCATTATGGGCGGTTGAATGACCGGAACGAGTGCCATGTAGGAATACGCGGCAATCGCGATCGCGCCGAGCAACTTAGGAGCCAACTGGGAAGATAGAAAGATCGCCGTCGGACCATCCGCCCCACCGATGATTCCGATCGCTCCAGCTTCTTTCAAACTGAACCCCAAAAACAATGCACCGATGAAGGTCGCAAACACACCGACTTGAGCCGCCGCGCCCAACAGGACCAACTTCGGGTTGGACAACATCGTCGAGAAATCGGTCATCGCGCCGATCCCCAAGAAAATCAGCGGTGGGTAAAAGCCATAACTGACTCCCATGTACAAGTAACTGAGCACGCTGCCGGGTTTGTACTGGATCTGATCGCCGACCTGCGTCCATGACGGTACGTCATAGACACTCATTCCCATGCCTTCGGCCATGGGGATATTGCCCACAATTGCGCCCATCCCGATCGGGACCAGCAGCAGTGGTTCGTAGTCTTTGGTGATTGCGAGAAAAATGAACACGATCCCAATCAGGATCATGACCGCATTGCCAAGAGAGATCGAATAGAATCCCGTCGTCTTGAGAAACTCCAGCAAGATTTCCATCGGTCGATTACCCTTTGTTTTGCAGACGCGAGTGCAGAACAAAACCGATCGCTGCCATCACCGCCTCGTCGTCCGCGACTTGGCTCTCTGGATGCGACTGAGTTGTACTGGATCGACCGTGCGGATCTTCGACTTCGGGGAAGTACTTTCCGACGATCGCCAGGATATGTGGCAAGGCAGAAATGAATGCAAATATCAGCAGCAATGCGATTGCCACGATCAGCATCCCGGTGATCGCAATCGTGATGCCTCGCGAGACTACGCTTTGGGCGAACAACGCGCCGGTGAAAGGGATGTCGAAGCTTGCCGCTGGCATTTGAACGGGTTTCCCGAAATGTTAAAAAGTGGACTCGCAGTCAATCGAAAGCGAGTGCGTTTTTGCCTGTCAGGGCGAATGTGGTCGCGTCTGATTGAGCACAGGATATCCCAAGCGCCTCTACGTTTCATCCCTTCAAGCCGCAGAAAAATGACGCAGGCGCATGATTCGGCATGATCCAAGACCACGGAAGCTGCTCGCCGGACTCACCGATCCGCCTTGAGCTACAATCTGCGATTCTCGCCATGCGGTACATGCCTATGTTTCGTCGTCTCGTTTGTCTTTCTGTAAGCTGCGCCGCAATGGTGTTTCCAGGTTTGGTCGATGTCCAGCGTGCGAGCGCACAGGATATGACCAAGCTGGATCTTTCCAAAGCTGGAAATGCTCAGGTCGCTGAGATCATGAAGACATACGGCGGTCGTGGCGTGATGGCGGATCAGTCGCCGCCCACTCCAGCCGCAGAAGCGGTCACCTCTTTCCAAGTACGCGACGGCCTGGAGATCCAGTTGGTCGCCAGCGAGCCGGAAGTTTCTCAGCCATTGTTTTTGTCTTGGGATTCACGCGGTCGCATGTGGGTCGTCCATTATCGGCAGTACCAATTTCCTGCTGGCTTGAAGGTGCTCCGTTACGACCAGCACCTGAGGGCTGTCTTTGACAAAGTCCCTGATCCACCACCACACGGCACACCCGGCTTGGACAAGATCACGGTCCATACCGATACAGATGGTGACGGAATCTATGACGCGCAGAAGGACGTGATCACCGGATTGAACATCGCCAGCAGTGTCGCGATCGGGCGCGGCGGCATCTGGGTTTTGAATCCACCGTATTTGTTGTTCTACCCCGACGCAAATCGCGACGACGTCCCCGACAGCGAGCCTGTGGTTCACTTGTCAGGATTTGGATTGCAAGACACGCACTCGGTGGCCAATAGCTTGATGTTCGGTCCGGATGGCTGGCTCTATGGAGCGAACGGCAGCACCACGGTCGGCGATGTTAGTTCGGCAGTGACCAAAGGAGTTCGCTTTCAAGGTCAATGTGTGTGGCGGTATCACCCCGATACGAAAGTGTTTGAAATCTACGCCGAAGGTGGCGGCAATACGTTTAGCCTGGACATCGATTCAAAGGGGCGAGTGTTCACGGGCACCAACGGCGGCAAGACACGAGGTTGGTATTTTCCGCAAGGAAGTTACAGTGCCAAGAATTGGGGTAAGCACGGACCGCTGACAAACCCGTATGCATTCGGCTTCTTTCCGCCCATGAAATTTAAGGGCGATGGAAGACGCTTTCCGCAGGCCTTTTGCATCTACGAAGGCGGTCTACTGCCCGACGAATATGACGGCAATATCATCGCGCCCAATTCCCTGCACAATTTGGTCTGGGACAGCAAACGAATTCCTGACGGATCCACTTACCGGACCGAAGACAACACGAACTTGCTGGAAACTCCTGATCGATGGTTTCGACCGGTCTATGCCGGTGTTGGCCCGGATGGCGCGGTCTACCTTGCCGATTGGTACGACACTCGCCTGAGTCATGTCAGCCCGGTTGATGACTGGCATAAAGAAAGCGGCCGGATTTACAGAGTCGTACCCGATGGCATTCAACCCGGGTACACCGCAGGCGACTTACATGACTTGCCCAGTGGACAACTGATCGACCTGTTTGACCATTCCAACAAGTGGGTTCGTCAGCGTGCTGCCTTGGAGCTCGGCTGGCGCGGCGACAAGACGGTCGTGCACAGGCTTCACAAGAATGTTAGCGAAAAATCGTCTCTGGAATCCCTCTGGGCAATCAATTTGATGGGCGAACTGACGACAGAGCGAACTGAGCGCTGGATGACACACCAGGACCGCAACATTCGCCGCTGGGTCGTTCGCTTGTTAGGCGATCGGCACGAAAGTGCTCCCAACCTAAGTGCAGTAGCCGCTTGCGAACTTGATTCGCAAGTCCGCAGCCAAGTCGCGTCTTATGTTCAGCGAGCTAGTACCGGTGATGCGATGATGATTTTGCAATATCTGCTCAAGCACTCCGAAGATGTGGACGACCCTCATTTGCCACTGATGTACTGGTGGGCCTTGGAATCTCACGCGTCAGCTCATGAAGAGATCGCGGAGTTGTTTGGAAAGCACTTTGGCATGTGGGAAGAACCGATCGTGCAAGAACACATCCTCAGCCGATTGATGCAGCGGTACGCGGCAAGCGGAACAGACGCAGACTTGGTGCAAGCTGCCTTGCTGTGGGAGTTGGCTCCCGACGAGAAGTCAAAAGCCGAATTGATGAAGGGCCTGAATCTGGCATTCCAAGGCCGTTCGATGCCCAAGCTACCCGATGCGTTGGCCAGCGAACTGGCCAGCTACCAAGCCAACCTGGGCGATGGCGGATTGGTGCTAGGACTGAGAGCGGGCGATGAAGACGCGGTCAAAAAAGCGGTCGCAGCTATTTCAAACTCGTCGGCGGATCTTGGTGTACGGCTAGAACTCGCACGCGTTTTTGGCGAAGTGCCTCATACTTCCGCAGTTAAGCCACTCATTGCATTAGCCGCCAGCGGTCGCACCAAAGAGCCAGCCCTGCAGCGTGTCGCGATTCGTTCATTGGGACTGTACGACGACGATACGATTGCCAAATCATTGGTCGGCGCGCTCAACAGCAAAATCTCAGCCGAACATGGATTGCGTGCAACAGCTTGCCGAACGCTTGCAAGTCGACCTCGATGGGCGCGAGCCTTGCTGGACGAACTTTCCGCTTGGAGACTACGCCGCGAACAAGTTCCGCCAGACGTAGTTCAACAGCTGCGTAGCTATGATGAACCCGAAATCGCATCTTTGGTGGAAACGGTTTTCGGCAAATCCGTGCAAGTCGCTTCACCCGCGAAGCTCGCTGAAATGAAACGGTTGAAAACACTCGTTGCCAAGAAACCGGGCGACGCTGGGGCCGGACGTAAGCAGTTCGAAAAACGCTGCGCCAACTGCCACCAGTTGTTCGGTGAGGGCAAAAAGGTCGGGCCGCCATTGGATGGATATGAACGCGGAAAACTCGACTTTTGGCTTCACGGGATTGTCGAACCGAGCCTTGAAATCCGGGAGGGATTTCAATCGTATTTGATTCTGACAGAAGACGGCCGAGCGTTGACGGGCATGATCGCCGCTCAAGATGCAAACACAGTCACATTGCGTAACGCTGAAAATCAAATCATGGTAGTCAGCCGCGACGACATCGAGCAGCTCAAGGCATTGCCGATTTCCTTGATGCCTGATGACGCTCTCAAAGACATGACTGATCAACAAATCCAAGACCTATTCGCATACCTCTCCTTAGGAGCGTAACGGTGCCAACCCATCGATTACCAGCCAACCGTCGTCAGTTCCTTGCCGCCGCAGCGGCATCGACACTCGCCAGCACCTTGATGACTTCGCGTCATGCGGTGGCCGCAGAAAGCGATTCAACGCAAAACAAAATTTGCGTTTTCACCAAGCCATTCAATTCACTTTCGTTCGATGAACTGGCCGACAAAATCGCGGAACTCGGATTCGACGGCATCGAGGCGCCGATTCGCAAAGGCGGCCACGTCGAAACCGCTGCGATTGCAGACGAGTTACCCAAGTTGGTCGAAGCGCTAAAAAAACGCAAGCTTGAAATCACGCTGGTGACATCGGACATCAATGATCCCGATGACCCAATCACATCCAAGTTTTTGCGAACGCTGGGTACACTTGGCATCGAGCGGTACCGGATGAAGTATTTCCACTACGACTTCAAACAACCCTTGGCCGATCAATGGGAAGAGTGGCAGCCGAAGCTTCAGCAACTCGCAGAGATGAATCACGAGTACGGCGTTCAGGGCCTGTATCAAAATCATGCCGGCACGAAATATCTTGGTGCTTCGGTTTGGGACTTGCGGGAAGTTCTCGGCGACATCCATCCCAATGACTTGGGGGTTGCTTACGACATCCGCCACGCGACTGCCGAAGGAACGACGACTTGGCCGGTTGCTTTTCGTGCGATCGAGCCCAGCTTGGGAATGGTCTACGTAAAAGATTTTTCCATCGAGAACAAAAAGGTCACCAACGTGCCGTTGGGCGAGGGCTACGTCGATAAGTCGTTCTTCAAGATGCTTAGCGAGGTAGGTTACACCGGACCGATTTCGTTGCACGAGGAGTACCTGGATCATCGCGACCCGAAGTTGGTCCCGGATCACTTGGCTGCGATGAAGAAAGATTTGGGAGTGCTGAAGGGATGGTTGAAGTAACGCCGCAAGTTCGGCAGTCTTAACGATGAACTAGGTGCTCGGCAGAAGGCGATGGCCTAACCATCGTAAGCCCCGCGAGGGCCTCGCGGGACAACTTGGAAGTAGTATATGAAACGGATCGTTACCTTTGGCGAGATACTGGGTCGGTTGAAGCCTGGGGGAACCCAGCGGTTGCATCATGCGATGCCCGGAAGTCTTGATGTTAGTTTTGCTGGGCCCGAAGCGAATGTTGCTGCGACGATTGCGAGCCTGGGCGGCGACGCTTCGTTTGTCACTGCGTTGCCGAACAATGACCTGACCGACGCTTGCATCGCTGCATTGCAGTCCACTGGTATGGCAAGCCACATCATTCGAACTCAATACGGGCGGCTAGGCCTTCGGTTTCAAGAAATGGGGTCCGGCTATCGACTGACGCGCGTGACGGATGACCGCGAGCATTCGGCGTTGAGTCTGACGGACCCAGCCGCTTTCGACTGGAAGTCGATCCTCTCTGGTGCAGCTTGGTTCCATTTGAGCGGAACAACCCCCGGCATTTCCGCCGCATCTGCTCAAGCAACGCTCAGTGCCGTTCAAGATGCCAAAGAGCTAGGCGTGAATGTCGCGCTGTCCCTCGGATTCGAGTCCGGGCTTTGGCAGTGGGACGAATCAGCCGGTGAGAGCGAGCTAGCGAG
Source organism: uncultured Pirellulaceae bacterium (assembly GCA_964444105.1). Classification (GTDB taxonomy): domain Bacteria; phylum Planctomycetota; class Planctomycetia; order Pirellulales; family Pirellulaceae; genus K23-9. The sequence goes on along the minus strand of CAYUGI010000002.1, from coordinate 28,632 downwards.
CAGAGTGTTGCGAGACATTCTGCCGTCGGTCGATCTGCTGATTGTGACGGAAGAGGATTTCGCCAAAGTACTTCAAATGCACTCAAGCGATTACCCTGAACTCGCGAAACAAGCCGTCGAAGAGTTTCCGAATCTTCAGATGATCGCTACTCCCCTCCGGGAGCATGGACAAGCTTCGGCACAACATTGGGGTGGAATGCTGTTCGACGCAAAGAGCGAGGAAGCTGAGTTCGCGCCGCTAGCTGGCGGCCAATACGCACCCTACGAGATCACCAACGTCGTCGACGCCGGCGGAGCTGAGGATGCGTTCACGGCCGGGTTGTTGTTCGCGTTGAACTGTAATGACTACGTTTCGCCAGCGGACGCGTTGAACTTTGCTGTCGCAGCGTCGTGTTTGGCTCACAGTGTTCCAGGCGAATGGAGCGGTGTGATGCGTGATGAGGTTGACGGATTGGTCAACGGTTCGGCGTAGCGATAACGCGAATATCAAAGGCAAATTTGCGCTCCCGACAGGGGCCTCGTAAATACCGCTCTTGAAATCCGCGACGGCGTTGCCCGGAGGCAGAGTGAAATTAAGTGTTTGTGGCGTTCTGCCGCCAAACGCAATACCGTCTGTAGCGATTAATCTGAACGCGCGTCTGGTTGTACGATCGCACCATCTGGTTTGAATCGCGACATTCGCGACGTTTTGCGCACTCCAACGCAATTAGCTAACCGTTTTCCCTTCTCTCATCGGGCAATTCGTCAAGAATGTTGTAGGTTCAAAGTGAGAGAGTCTATGACTCGGCACTCACATTTCTGCTAACGAAAACGAACCATCGATAACGCTCAGGCAACCTCATGTCCTTGACCACTATTAAACGCACGAAATCACTGGTCGACCCTGAAGTACAGGGCAGCATCCTGAAGAAAGTTGCCACTCACTGGGTGCTCTTCTTCATCTGCAATGCAGTCGCATTGACGATTTGGATTCGCTTGTTCGAGCAACCTGATGTCGCTTGGGGACAGACGTTTGGCGACACCATGCGTCGCTTTCTTCCGTTCTTTGTGATCACTGCAGCTTTAATTCCGGCGTTTGTTCTGGACACGCTGAAGCTGACCAACCGATTCGCTGGTCCGATCATGCGACTCCGCGGTGCATTGGCAGACGCCAAAGCAGGTCGCGAAGTCAAGCCGCTTCACTTCCGCAATAGTGACTTCTGGCAGCAAATTGCGTCGGACTTCAACTCGCTGGTCGAGCGTAGCGATGTGTCGCCAAGCAAGTCAAGCGAAAGCAAAGACGACGCCTGATTCGCGTCGCCGCTTGAATCTGCTGCAGGGTCCCCTTTGAGTTCTAACCACAAGTAATCGTGATGCGAAAAATCACTCACCATTCTCGTCGCTCCCCGTCTCGGGATGCCAAGCGACGTCGCGGAGTCGCTGCCGCGGAATTTGCTGTCTGTCTACCAGTCATCGTACTGCTAGTGTTCGGGTCCATGGAAGCTTCGAGCTTCATCTTCTTGAAGCAGTCGCTGAACGTAGCCGCTTACGAAGGCATCCGTGAAGCGGTGCGCAACGGATCAACGAACGCTGATGCGACAGACCGCGCTGACAACATACTCACGTCGCGAGACGTGCAGGGATTCGCCATCAATTTCCCAAACGGAGATGTGTCGGTGGTCCCACGGGGGGAGGAAGTTGTGATTGAAGTCACGGCTCCAACAGATTCGAACAGTCCGCTGGCGGGCCAGTTCATCACCAATCGTTTGCTCACTGCCCGCGTTGTAATGGTAAAAGAATGAAATTCCTCGTTGATCTACAGAATGCCCGTCTTGCACATCGCAGTCGGTCCCGTCGAAATCGCAAAGGTGCGATGTTGGTGCTGATCGCTATTATGCTGATCGCCTTCATGGTCACCGTCGCGTTCACGGTCGATGTTGCCCACATGCACTTGACCCGAACGCAACTTCGAACCGCAACCGACGCGGCTTCTAAGGCGGCTGCGATCGAATTATCACTCACGCAAGATCGCAACCTTGCGATCGCTCGCGGTCAAGCCATTGCCGCACAGAACACCGTCGCTTCGGACCCGATGCTTTTGGACGCTGGCGACTTCGAATTCGGAAACGCCCAAGCAAGTGGAGCCGGAAGGTTCGTCTTTGATACAGCTCGCTTCCCAACGAACAGTGTTCGCGTCAACGGACGTCGAACCTTTGGATCGCCGTCCGGCCCAGTGCCACTTTTCTTTGGCAACATTATGGGCGTCGATTTCTTTGAACCCACCATCGACTCGGCCGCGACTTATATCGAACGAGACATCGTCTTAGTTGTCGACCGAAGCGGGTCGATGCGAGGACAAAAATTCAATGACCTTGTTTCCGCTATCGATGTCTTCACAGCAACGCTGGGCGAAACTGCGGTAGAAGAACGTGTTGGACTTGCATCGTACAACGATCAAGCGTCAGCCGACGTACCACTGACCGTCGATCTAAATCAGATTTCTTCTTCGATGGCTGCGTTGCCCGTTGGCGGATTCACAAGTATCTCTCGAGGCATGTCCGCCGGAAAAACGTTGATGGACACGAGTCGCGGGGCTGAATTTGTCGAACGAACTTTCATCGTGATGACGGACGGAAGACACAATCGCGGCCCCGAGCCGCGAACCGTTGCCACCGCTTTGGCGGGAGACGGCGTCCAAATTCACACGATCACGTTTGGTGCAGACGCCGATCAGCCGCGGATGCGAGAAGTCGCTCAAATCGGTGGCGGCGAGCATTTTCACGCTTTGACTGGTGCCCAGCTTCGTGATATCTATCGCGAAATCGCCCTGACCCTCAGCACAGTGATGACAGAATAGTCGCCCACGTAGCCACCCTACGTTTGCCGATCCATTTGAAACATTAACGAACGTTCCCATCATGAAATTCCGTCTTCCAAAAACCAGATCGATTCGACAGGTAGCCAAAGCTCGCAAGGGTGCTGCGATGGTCGAGTTCGCGATTGTCGCGCCGATTCTGTTCTTGTTCTTTTTCGCTGCTTTTGAATTCTGTCGCGTCAATATGATTCGCCACACGGCGGACAATGCGGTCTACGAGGGCGCGCGAGTTGCGATCATTCCTGGTGCCACTGCGGCCGAAGCCGAAGCTGAAGCTAGGCTGATTTTGAATTCACTGGGCTTGAACAACGTCACGGTCACAGTCACACCGGGCACGATTCGTCGAGACACGGAAGAAGTCACCGTTCGAGCCGAGATTCCACTGGATCAAAACAGCTTCATTCCAGCTTCGTTCACCTCCGGTCAATCAGTCGATCGCGAACTAACAATGACGCGTGAAGGTGTTCGTCAAGGCAACAGCAACGGCCGCGCACGACGCATCCGATAGAAGCCTTGGAGAAGCTCTATTGAGTGAGCAGTCGATTCAGTTCGACTGCGGCGATGTCGATCGAATGCTTTGCGTGGACCTCGTGAAAACCCAACTGAGCCAGTTCTGATCGCGTTGGTTCATCCAACTTCAACCGCTGGATTGATTGGCAGAGTTCATCTTTGTCTCCTGGTGCAAATGTCACGCCGCCTCTGGTTGAACGCACTAATTCGCCGAACGCGCCGTGATTCGGCTGCACAACGGGTACTCCCGAGGCGAGTGACTCCAGGACGAACAGGCCTTTGGGTTCTTCGTAATCGGTTGGCACGCTGAGCAGGTGTAACGACTGCAGGAACTTGACTTTGCCTTCAAGGTCGGGACTTCCGTGATATTGGAAACGATCGCTGAGCCCAGCTGACTCGATTCGCTCAACGAGTTCGTCGAAGTAGCTGCGGTTTGATTCGCCTAGCCATCCGGCAACATGAAGGTGCAGATCGGCATGTTGCTCTTGAGCTGCCAACTCGATGAATGCATCGACTAAATGATGCACGCCTTTCTCGGGAGCGATCCTCGCCAGAAAGCCAAGTCGAAAGGGGCCAGAGTCATCGGGGTTGGCTCGGGCGTAAGGAGAAAGGTCAAGTGACAACGGTACAATGGCGATCTTCTCGGTCGGAATCGATAAGAGTGATCCCATTTTTTGTCCGTAGAATTGACTGTTGACGATCACGTGATCGATACAGTTGATTAATCCGCTGCACAACTTGATCGCCTCGTCGTGATAAGGCTGTGGGAGATGATCAAGGAAAATATCATCACCTTGGAGTACGACCGCGATCTTTGCGTTTGGAAGTGATTCGCGAATCTCAGGAAGCGCGCCTCCGATCAGCAGGTTGCTTAGCACAATGGCGTCGGGCTTCATCTCGTCGGCCATCCATCGGACCAGTCGGCGAACTTCGTCTGCCTGATAGCCGTTGGTTCCTTTCAGCATGGAAACGGACAAGGCTCCCAGTTTGGCGGCATCGGTGGAGCTGGCTCGTTTCGTTACCCAGCGTATCAGCGGTGGCCAGTCCAGCATTCGCATCAGCGGTTTGGGGACATGCCGCAGCCAGGGCATTTGCTGAAGCAGGTAGATATGGATTCCGCCAAAGAACACATTCTCCGTAGCCAGGCTTTCTCCATCCGTGCGAATCGGTGTATAGACGGGCTGAAGCACGCAATCGATGCCTTGCTCTCGCATCGCTTTCGCAAGCTGATTGTCATGCATGCAACTTCCGCAATACATACCGGCCGCTCCAGCGGTCAAATAAACGACCTTCATCTATCTAGACTCCTTCGCGGTGTGCTTGTCGAAAACGCTCGTTGTGGCAATTCATGGCCGCTCCTATACTCCGATTCACCTTTTGCAGCCGACGTCTTCTCTACCTTTGCATCTTCATGTCGCAATCCGACCAGTTAACCAAACCATCCGCCGCGACAGCCCCGTACTTTTGGGGAATCGACATTGGCGGTACCGGCATCAAAATTGGCTTGGTTGATGACATCGGCCAGACACTGTCCTATCATCGCATTCCAACACGCGAATCCGAAGGCCCCCGCGCTGCGGCAGAGCAGATCGCCAAGGTGATTACCGAAGCCGAAGCTGAATTAGGCGTGGGCGACGACATCAAGCGAGTCGGATTGGGGGCGCCCGGCCCGATGGATTTGCCGCGTGGATATTTGGTCGCTCCCCCACAGCTACCCACTTGGTGGGACTTCCCGATCCGTGACACGGTCGGTGAATTGCTGGGCCGAAAGGTCTCTTTCTTAAATGACGCCAATGCGGCTGCGTACGGTGAGTTCTGGCTTGGCAGTGCCAAAGGTGAACCGTCCATGATCTTGCTGACTCTGGGGACGGGGGTCGGCGGCGGCATCATCGTTGACGGCGAATTGGTCAACGGCGTCAATAGTTGCGGCAGCGAATGCGGACACATCCTTGTCGACGCATCACCCACCGCTCAACTTTGCGTGTGGGGTGGCGGTCGCGGTCACTTAGAGGCGTACGCATCGGCCAGCGGTGTGGTACAGCGGACTCATCAGCGATTAACCGAAGGAGCCCAAAGTGTTCTGCGTGGACATCTTGGTGGCGGCGACAAAGAGCTCACTGCAAAACGCGTTTACGAAGCAGCGGCGGGTGGCGACGAATTGGCGTTGGAAATTGTCGACGATACCGGTTATTGGTTGGGAATCGGCGTGACGACGCTGGTCCACACGCTTGACCCTGGATCGGTTGTCTTGGGTGGAGCCATGAATTTTGGTGGACCGGGCGATCCGATTGGTGAGCGTTTCCGGACGAAGATTTCTGAAACCTTCCGCGAGCGAACCTTTCCCAACGTGTTTGAAGGCACCACGATTACCTTTGCCAGTTTGGGTGCCGACGCTGGCTATTTGGGCGTCGCTGGCTACGCTCGCAAAGAATACCTCGACGAACAATTCAAGGCGCGTCTGGCGTCACAGGAATCCTAAGAGAATCGATGTCCGTTCAAATTCGTAACTTCGCAATCATCGCTCACATCGACCACGGCAAAAGCACGTTGGCCGATCGGCTGCTGGAGCATACCGGCACCGTCAGCAACCGCGAGATGAAAGATCAGCTTTTGGACGACCTGGAGCTGGAACGCCAGCGAGGGATCACGATCAAAGCACGCGCCGTTGTGATGCAGTTCCAGAGGGGTGGCGAAAAGTACGAACTGAATTTGATCGACACACCAGGTCACGTGGACTTTCAGTACGAAGTCTCTCGTTCGTTGGCTTGCTGCGAAGGCGTGCTCTTATTGGTTGATGCGTTTCAAGGCGTCGAAGCCCAGACCGTCGCCAACGCTTATGCTGCGATGGAACATGATCTGAAAATTATTCCGGTCATCAACAAGATCGACCTGCAGCACGCGCGGCCCGACGAAGTGGCCGAAGAAATGATGAATTCGTTGGGCACCGATCCGGACGAATGTGTGCGTGTGAGCGCAAAGACAGGTGAAGGTGTTGATGGGCTGGTTGATGCGATCATCGAGCACGTTCCACCTCCCGTGGGCGATCCAAATGCAACGCTGCAGGCGATGGTGTTTGATTCCAACTACGACGATTATCGAGGCGCGATCAGCTACGTTCGCATCATGCAAGGAACGGTCAAGAAAGGTCAGAAGATCACTTTTCTACGCGCCGGCACCACACACGAGGTCGTCGAACTGGGCCGATTCGCTCCACAGCGGTTAGCGGCGGATCAGCTGCAAGCGGGACAAGTCGGCTACCTGATTTGCAACATCAAGAGCCTGGGTGACGTCCACATTGGCGACACGATCAGCATTCCCGGCGACAAAGCTGCTGAGCCGCTGCCCGGATATTCGCGTCCAAAGCGAATGGTCTACTGCGGACTGTTCCCCAGCGACGGCCAAGATTTCAGTGAGCTGCGTGATGCATTGGAACGACTGGCAGTAAACGACCCTAGCTTTGAGTTTGAACCTGAGACGAGCGATGCGCTAGGATTTGGATTTCGCTGCGGGTTCTTAGGGCTGTTGCATATGGAGATTGTCCAACAGCGTTTGGAAAAAGAGTCCGATGTGGATCTGGTGCAGACCGCGCCGAACGTCACGTATGAGATCATCAACAAACGTGGGGAAACGCTGACGATTCACAAACCGCAGGATGTTCCGGATCCGGGCGATATCGAGGAATTTCGCCAGCCGATTGTTCGCTGCAATGTGATTGTGCCGGATGACTTTATCGGGGCGGTCATGAAATTGTGCCAAGAGCGACGTGGGATTCAACAAAGCCAAGAGTATTTGGCGGCGGGTCGCGCGATGCTAACCTACGACATCCCACTGGCTGAAGTCGTCTATGACTTGCACGACAAAATCAAGAGCTGCACTCGTGGCTATGGCACGCTGGACTACGAAATCGTCGGCTACGAAGCAGCTGATCTTTGCCGACTGGACATCATGGTCAACGGCAGTCGCGTCGACGCACTGAGTGTCGTGTGCAACAAGGCTGATGCAGATCGCCGCGGCCGGGCGGTTGCCAAGACGTTGAAGAAGGAAATCGAGCGACACATGTTTGAAGTTGCCGTGCAAGCTGCGATCGGTAGCCGTGTGATTGCAAGGGAAACGATTCCTGCCATGCGTAAGAACGTGACCGCGAAATGCTACGGTGGTGACATCACGCGAAAACGTAAATTGCTTCAGAAACAAAAAGAAGGCAAGAAACGCATGAAGGCAATCGGCAATGTCGAGATCAGCCAAAAAGCGTTCATGGCGGTGCTAAGCGATAACGAGCAGGGCGGATAGCTTTCCTGCTTTGTGAGGCGCAACCGCTACAATCGGTAGCTTGCGCCAGATGCAACTGCTATGCAGCCGCGTCGATGCGATTGCATCGGCACGGTCGCGCTGGGCAACCTAGTTAACCGTAGGTAATTAGATTCTCAGTCCGCGGAATATGCATCGTGTCAAACGAAAAAATGGTCAACCACTACGAAGTCCTTGAAGTCAGTCCTTCGGCAAGTGCATCGACAATCGAACAAGTTTTTCGGTTGTTGGCCAAGAAGAATCATCCCGATTTGGGAGCCGGTGCCGACGTTGCTGCCTACAAGCAACTGGTCGCTTCGTTTGAAGTCCTACGTGACCCGCAGAAGCGTTCTGACTATGACCGGATGCTGAACGAACAGAAGCAGGGCGGAACAGATATTCAAAGCAGTACCGAGGCGGCTGCTGACGACTGCCTTGATCGCTACCGCATGTTGTCGGTCTTGTACGCTCAGCGCCGCAAGAACTACAAAAAGCCTGGGATCGGAATTGGAAGCCTCGAAGAAATGGTCCCATTTTCACCCGAAGTACTGCAATTTCACTTGTGGTATTTCAAGGAGAAAGGCTGGGTGACTCGCGAGGAAAGTGGGCAGCTGTCAATTTCTGCTGCCGGCGTCGACTACATCGAGTCAATGAATCAGCCTCAAACCAGAGGGCAGCTAAGAATCGAGCAGCAAGCTTCGGTTCTTCCGGCACCCACAGCCGGCTAAGGCAGTCACTTTTGCAGTCTGGTCGAAAGTAGCCTGGCAATCGCACTGTTCTGCGACTGTCGATCGGTAGCTGCCACGATAGTTTCAAGGCAACCACGTTGGCGAGCGTTAATCGACAAGGGAGCCTTCGCTGCGGGGACCTTGGGCACCAGTTTTTTGCTGATTTGGGCCATCAGTTCTGGCACGCCCTGTCCTGTGGTTGCAACCGTTTTGCAAGAATCGGTTGGCCCAATGTCTTCGGCTGCCAAGTCCGCTTTATTGAGAACCTGAATCGATTTTTGCGATGATTCCAGGCCTGGTTTTTCCAGTACCGGAGGGGCTAGCTGATCTGGCGTCGTCACCCAGATCACTAGATCGGCCTCCCGGACGGCCTGATTGGCTCGTCGAATGCCCTCTCGTTCAATATCGCCTTTGCCGTCACGTATTCCAGCGGTATCGCTTAGCTGAATCGGCCACCCATCGATCACCGTATCCGCATGTAAGACGTCTCGGGTAGTTCCGGGATGATCCAACGTGATGCTGCGATCATAGCCCACGATCGCGTTGATCAAGCTGCTTTTTCCGACGTTAGGCCGGCCTGCCAAAACCACCCGAAAACGGCCGTGAAGACCAACTTCCAGGTGGCCAAAGTCTAGGATTTCCTGGGCTTCTTCTCGTGTCGTTTCAAACGAAGCTCGCGATGTCGATGCTCGCTGGCACCACTGTAATAACGCTCCGCGAACTTGGTTCATCGCAATCCCAGCGGTGCGCGTTGTAAGGCACTCTGAAAGCACGGTTTGTGCCTCCCGAATCAAAAGCGGTTCATCCGGTTTCCAGCTACCGCTACGCCAGCTAACGATTGCCACACCGCGCTGCTGCAAATCACGAAAAATCCGATCTGTCGCAGCGATGCCACCGTGGCAGTGAATTTCAAACTCGCTGTCGCTAACGGGCACCATGACAATCGACTCTGAAGCGGCATCTTCTTTCGTTTTTTTACGTGAATCGCCGGGCGAAACCGATTCACAACTCTTCACGCCGTGCCAGGCTCCGTAGCGAATTTGCCCCGCAACAAATTGACGTCGCGTTGCGGGTGCAAAGCACTCGTGAATCACGCGGGCTGCGCCGGGACCAGCCACTGCAATCACCGCGATCGCTGAACGACCCACGCCGGTCAACAGGGACGCAGTGGTTGCCTCCGAAGTCGGTTCAGCGAAGTGGTGCGAAGATTCGGTTTTCAGGTCAGACAAGACAAACGGGATTCGTGAGAGAGGTTGGCTTTTCACTAAAGACAAATTGCGAAAGTTAGATAAACTAACGCGGCAGCTCTTGATTGACTACTTTGATTCTCTCCGTGGTACTCCGCTCGGTTATGGCCAAAAGAAAGCCGGATCTTTCTTCGATGCGCGACGAGCGGTTGCTTGACCTGCGGATGTGCGATTTGAATCTCTCGATCGAAGAGTCCTCTTTGGCTCGAAGAACCGATCAGCTGCATCGCGAGCTTGCCGGTCGAGATTTGAACTTTAAGCCACATTGCTGGCTGAGCGAAGAGTGGTTTTCGCCCGATGGTGTTCCGGGCATCGCGATCCCTTTCTACTTGGCCCACCCGCGTCTGGCTCGTTTGGAACGCAAGCAGTTGTTGGAAGTCGAAGGAGGTACGCATGAATGGTGCATGAAAATTTTGCGTCATGAAGCGGGTCACGCCATCGACACCGCGTTTCGCTTGCGGCGCAAGGCTCGTTACCGCGAATTGTTTGGCAAACCCTCGCAAGCTTACCCAGAGTACTACCAGCCCAACCCATCGAGCCACGATCACGTCCTGCATTTGGAAATGTGGTACGCTCAGGCCCACCCGCTGGAGGACTTTGCGGAAACGTTTGCTGTTTGGTTGCGTCCCGGTTCACGTTGGCGCAAACGATACAAGGATTGGCCTGCGATTGAAAAGTTGAATTACGTTGATGAAGTCATGAAATCGATCCGGGGAGAGAAACCACTGGTAAACAGTCGCAAAAAGGTCGACCCGCTTTCTCGGATTCGTAGGACGCTTCGTACCCATTACCAGCGGAAACGGTCGCACTACGAATTCGACTTCCCCAGTATTTACGACAAAGATTTGCGAAAACTCTTCTCGTCAGACGATGAATATCGCCGCTGCATGACAGGTGCTGCTTTTTTGAGTCGCATTCGCAACGAACTTCGCCGCACCGTTGCACATTGGACCGGCGAGTACAGCTACACGATCGATCAGGTCATCCAAGAAATGATCGAACGATGTCGCGAGCTCAATCTGCGACTTGGCACTCCACCGGATGAGGCCAAACGCAACGCGATGATTCTGGTCGCTGTTCGTACCACCCACTTCTTGCATGAAGGTCGGCATCGGGTGGCAATATGAGCAAACTAAAAGTCCTCGTCCTGGTCCGCGAAGGCCACGTACCGCCTGCGACATTGGAAGGTGTTCCAGAGAAAGAGCTGGACGCTTGGAAAGCGGAATTTGACGTCTGCGAAACGCTCCGGCGTCTAGGTCACGAAATACTACCGATTGGTGTCTACGATGACTTAGCGCCGATTCGACAAGCGCTTCGTGACTTTGAGCCTGATATCACTTTCATGATGTTGGAGGAATTCCACGGCGTCGCCACCTACGATTTCGCGATCATTAGCTACTTAGAATTGAAGCAACAAAAATACACGGGCTGCAATCCTCGCGGCCTATTGCTCAGCAAAGACAAAGGACTCAGCAAGAAAGTCCTGACATATCACCGAATTCCGACGCCGCGTTTCGCTGTTTTTCCACGAGGCAAAACAGTCCATCGGCCCAAGAAGCTGGAGTTTCCGCTCTTCGTCAAATCGACCGTCGAGGATGCCTCATTCGGCATCTCACAGGCATCCATCGTTCACACAGACGAACAACTTGCCGAACGTGTCGCGTTCATCCATGAGAAAACCGATGACGACGCGATTGCTGAACAGTACATCGAAGGCCGCGAGCTTTACGTCGGCGTGCTGGGGAACAATCGGTTGAGAACGTTTCCCGCTTGGGAAATGGATTTTGGAAACATGCCCGATGATATCGCACGAATCGCGACCAGCGAGGTGAAGTGGAATCACAAGTACCAAGACAAACATGGAATCACAACGCGCGAAGCGACGGACTTGGACGATGCGATGAAGGAAAAGATCTCGAAAGTCTGCAAGCGGGTTTATCGTGCGTTAAATATGAGCGGCTACGGTCGAATGGATTTGCGTCTGACTGAATCAGGCAGCGTCTATGTCATCGAAGCGAACGCCAATCCGAATATTGAATACGGCGAAGACTTCTCGGAGTCTGCCGAAACCGTTGGGCTCTCTTATGAAGCTCTCTTGCAACGGATTCTAAATCTGGGGATGCGCTACAAAGCCGCGTGGATGACGGGCTAGAAGCTGGGAGTTCAAGGTCGATGACCTGAGTTCAGGTAGCTTTTGGGTGATTGACTCAAAGCGATTCACTTCATCTTCCATTTGTGCAACACCGTAGCGGACCATAATGCCTTCACTCTCCCGGAGGGCAACTCCGTAGCGGACTACGAACCGACGATCACCACATTTGTGAGCCGCTGGCCGTGAGGCCACGGGCCTTGTGTGCAAAAGTGATCGACGAAATGCCCGGCCGCTCACGCGTCACGGCTCACAACGATCCGCTGCGGCGTTACCCGGGAGGAGAGTAAATCCGATTTACTGGCGAATAGAAGTACTCAAGTCCGCTCCGGCGTGCTGCTCTCTTGTCGGACTTACAAGCCGCACGACCTTGGTGCGGACGGTGAGTCCTTATTCCGAACACTACGCCATCGATCCAATTATGCTGTCCTGCGGGCGGAATTGATCCAAAAGAACCAGCACGGGGGATTCGATGCGGTTGAGAGTGATTTTGTGCGCGGCGTATTTGATTTGCGCTAGCGGTATGGCCGTTGCTCAAGACAACACATCGGCACAACCGATCGAAGGGCTACGTGACAATCGGCCTTCCAAATTTGCTCTGATCGATGCTCGCGTCGTCGTGCGTCCAGGCCAGACGATCGATCACGCCACCGTCTTGATCGAAGATACTTCAATCACAATGGTAGCGACCGATGTCGTTGTTCCCCCTGGGTTCATGACGCTGGATTGCACAGGCCAGACGATCTACGCAGGTCTGATTGACGCGTACAGTGATGTCGAAGTCCCACGAACGGATGCGAAGGCTTCCGTCCATTGGAACAGCAACATCACGCCGCAGCGTTCTGCGTGGGTGAACGCGTTGGAAACCCAGGCTGATTTCGACAAGCTTCGTTCACAAGGCATCACGGTTCGCGTCGTGGCACCCCGCCACGGGATCATTAAGGGAAGCAGTTGTGCAGTTCTGACTAGTGACGCTACCGCGGGACGCCGTGTCTTGAAGCAGCGTGTCTGGCAACACGCCTCGTTGACCGTGCCGACCAAAAAGACTGATAGCAAATATCCCAACTCGCCGATGGGTGCGACGGCTCTACTTCGCCAATCAATGTACGACGCGCAGTGGTACCGCGATGCATGGCAGTCTTATCGAAGCGACCCGACTTTGGCGCGGCCCGAAACAAATCAGGCGTTACGCGATCTAAGTGAATCGGTTGCCGAAGAACGCTTCGTCATCGATACGGCAAACGAACGAATGGCACTGCGTGCAGACGACATCGCAAGGGAGTTCTCGCTCTCGATAATCCTTCGTGGGTCCGGCAACGAATACCGTGACGCGAAGGCGATCGCCACTGGTGGGCATCCGATTTTGTTGCCGATCGGATTTGCTAAGAAACCCAAAGTCGTGACGGCTGCCGATGCGAACGATGTGACGCTCCGCGAGCTGATGCACTGGGACCTCGCTCCGACCAATCCCGCTCGGCTTGCCCATGCTGGTGCAACAATCTGCCTGACCACAGATGGCTTGAAGAACGTTGGCGATTTTCTCAAGCAAGCTCGAATCGCTGTCGCGCGAGGCTTGAGTCCCGAAGATGCATTGGCAGCGGTCACGACGACCCCTGCGAAGCTGTTGGATCTTGGTGCGACGGTTGGCCAAGTAAAAGCCGGACAACTAGCCAATTTGCTGATTACAGACGGGGATCTATTCGACAAAGAGACAAAGGTGTTGGAGACCTGGGTGGCTGGCAAACAGTTCATCATTTCGCCGGCGAAGAACGCGACAGATGACGCCCTGGTCGGCGAGTGGACCTTGGCGTTTTCGGCTGGCGACGATACGACCGAGTTAGTCTTGGATCTGGTTGGCAAGAAGGAAAAACTTGTCGGCACAGTTTCCGTGCCAACGGATAATGCGCCGGACAATCAGGTGGATAGCAATGAACTGAAGTTGAACCAGGCAAACGAAAACGCAGAACCAACCGACGAAGAGACAGAAAACGAAGACACGGAAGATAACGAAGCAAGTGACGGAAAAAGCGGTGTCCTAAGTGTGAAATTAGAACAGCTTGTGCGGCAAACAGACCGGCTAGATGCCACCGTACGCCTGAACGAATTGGGTTCAGGGTTTTCTCCTGGGCTGTCACAGCTTTCGCTGATTACTGTTGGCGAAGGCGATGAGACGACGACGGTCATCGGCACCATCCGCCTGCCCGACGGCGAAACGAAACAGCTGGACATTACCTTTATTGAATCCGATACGACGGATACATCCAAGGGCAAGTCAGACCTTGATCAAGCAGACGAGAAAAAGGAGGACGGAGACGCAGATCAAACCGATGATTCGCTCGCTCAGACACCTGTCCTTTTTCCACTCGGCGCGATGGGGTTCGAAAAATCTGGGGTTGAACCAGCAACGGTGATCTTCCGTGACGCGACGCTGTGGACTTGCGGTGACGCAGGGAGGATCGAAAAAGGTGACTTGCTAATCCGCGATGGCAAGATCGTGTCGGTCGGAGATAATCTGTCCGTTCCCGAAAACTGTCAGATCGTCGATGCCCGTGGCAAACATATCACGCCGGGCTTGATTGATTGTCATTCGCACATGGCAACCGACGGCGGCGTCAATGAGTCCGGTCAATCGGTGACAGCCGAAGTTCGGATTGGCGACTTTATTGATAATTCTGACATCAACATCTACCGCCAACTGGCCGGCGGTGTGACGACGTCGAACATCCTGCACGGATCGGCCAATCCCATCGGTGGGCAAAACCAAGTGCTCAAATTGCGTTGGGGGCAAAGCATGGACGGGCTTCGGATGAAAGAGGCTCCGCCGGGAATCAAGTTTGCCTTGGGCGAGAATGTAAAACGCAATCAGGGCCGTTATCCGAATACCCGAATGGGTGTCGAGCAAATTATTCGCGACCAGCTTTTAGCGGCAAGAGAATACGACCGAGCGATGCGTGACTACCGGGAGGGAAAACATAATGGTTTGCCGCCGCGGCGCGATCTGCAGCTTGACGCGATGGCGGAGATCCAACGCGGCCAGCGATGGATTCACTGTCATAGCTATCGCCAAGATGAGATCGTAGCAACGCTGGATGTGCTGGACGAGTTTGGTGTCCAAATCGGCACGTTGCAACATATTCTCGAAGGCTACAAGGTCGCTGATCGGATGGCGAAGCACGGCGCAATGGCTTCGTCGTTTTCGGACTGGTGGGCCTACAAGTTCGAGGTGTTCGATGCGATTCCGTACAACGGTGCGTTAATGCATCAGCAAGGAGTCGTGGTGTCTTTCAACAGCGACGATCGTGAATTGGCCAGGCATCTTAATACGGAAGCAGCCAAGGCGGTCAAATATGGCGGAGTCCCCGCAGAAGAAGCGTTGAAATTCGTGACACTGAATCCTGCCAAACAATTGCGAATCGAACAATCTGTTGGTTCAATCGAAACAGGAAAAGATGCGGACCTTGTTGTGTGGAGCGGCCCGCCCCTTTCGACGCTCACCCGTTGCGAACAGACTTGGATCGACGGCCAACGCTACTTTGATTTGGAAAGCGATCGAGCGATGAGAGAACGCGATGCGAAACTTCATGCCGCATTGGTGCAGAAAGTGATCGACGCCAAGACGGATACTAGTGCAGCAAAGAAGTCTGACACCAAGGAGGAAGATCGATGGGCACGGCACGATGTTTTCTGCACCGCCACGGGCGAGGACGGGCATCGGCACGACCAATGGGAGCGACGACGATGAAAAATGTTGCCATGCTGTTTCTGATGGTCACCCTGCTGGGCTACGGTTCCATCACGATCGCTCACGATCAAATCCCCGGCTCTCCGCAGCAAAAGCCGATCGTCATCAAGAACGCAACGATTCACACCGTTGATGGACCCACGATCGGCCGCGGTAGTGTGCTGTTGGTCGACGGTAAGATCACTGCTGTCGGCAAGGCGGTTGTTGTGCCCGAGCGGGCGACGGAGATCGACGCTAGCGGCATGCATGTCTACCCAGGATTGATCGAACCGATCACTGACTTGGGACTGCGTGAAATCAATGCGGTAAGCGAGACAAGTGACACGACCGAACACGGTGATCGAAACCCTAACGCAAAGGCTTGGGTGGCGGTCAATCCAGACAGCGAACTGATACCAGTCGCGAGAGCGGGCGGGGTATTGACCGCGATGACAGCCCCACGTGGCCGTTGGCTGCGCGGGCAAACTGCGGTGATTTCGCTGGACGGCTGGACCGTCGATGAGATGGCTGTGCTGGCACCCGCGGGACTGTACATCGATTGGCGATGGATGGAGCCATCCGATGACGACGAAGAAAAGCGAATTCAAAAACGCGCTGAACGGCAAATGGAGTTCGCGGCCATATTGAATGAAGCGAAACGCTATGGCGAAGGACGAGCAGAGTCGGCGGAACGGACGCCTAGCGATTTACGCTTGGAGAGTCTGCTGCCGCTTCTGCGCGGTGAGTACCCATTGGTTGTTGAGGCAAACTCGCAGTCGGCCATCGAGTCGGCGATTTCTTTTTCACAGCAACACAAACTGAGGCTGGTGATTTATGGGGGCTACGATGCAGAACGCTGCGCCGAGCTTCTGACTAAGTACGATATTCCGGTCATCATCGGTGGCGTGTATCGGTTGCCAATGCGGCGACACGAGGCTTACGACGCGCCCTACACGTTGCCGGCACGGATAAAGGCCGCCGGAGTTCGTTTTTGCATTGGCGGGTACGGCGCTGGTGGCCCCGGTGGAGCGGCAGCTGCCAGAAATTTGCCCTACCATGCGGGCAACGCGGTGGCCTATGGGCTAAAGCACGCCGATGCCGTCCGCAGTATCACACTTTCAGCGGCGGAAATTCTGGGTGTTGCTGACCGGATCGGCTCGATCAGTGTTGGCAAAGACGCGACCTTAATCCTTACCGATGGCGATATCCTGGAGACCGCCACGAACGTCACTCGCGCTTGGATCAGTGGCCGTGAAGTCGACTTAGGCAGTCGACATAAAACGCTTTACGAAAAGTACCGCAAGAAGTACTCGCGTTAGGCAGTTGCGTTATGAAGTTCGCGTTATTGAGCGTCTAAACTCGGTTCAACATTTCACTTTCCCTTTGGGAGAGTCGAGCCTTCGCGAGGAGAGGGCCAATCCAGTATCTCAGCTCGAACCGTTTTGCTCTGCGCGTTTCCCTCCCCGGCCGCTACTGCGCCGGACCCTCCCGCAAGCGGGAGGGTGAAGACTTGCGCAGGATCAAAAATTGCGTTTCGCGTTGAGAGATTGGACACAGTCTCACCATTTGGCGAACCAGTCGGCCAGTGACAACCGCAAGTCATCATCGTGTTTCGCGATGGACTGATTCAATTTGCGAGCGAGCTTTTCGTTTTGCTTTCTTAAGAAGACATCGCGGACGACCTTTTCCATGATTTCGCCCCATTCTTCGGCGACATCTCCGCCAATTTTGCTGACTCGATCAACCTCGAACTCTTCCAAGTCCAGGTGCGCCATCGTGATGTTCGGTGCAATTACAAATGCCGGAGGGACTTCGGCATAGTCGGCAAAAAACTGCAGGCTTGCCGAAGTATCTAACCGAACTTGCATCTTGCCCTTAATGCCGATCGAGTACCACTGCACACCACGATTCCAACGTTCGATTCGCGCGTTGAACTCCATGGGGGCGCGGACGGAAGCATCGATTTGCCAGTGAGTGTTGGTCTGCGATTCAGGCGGCACGCCCGGCTGTAGGTCGCCGGTTCTGCGAACACGATGAATCTTTGCGGTCGTGCCGCCAGACTGGTTTGAATCCGGTGTTACCGGTGGAGGCAGTGTCAGCTCGTATTTGATCCAACGACCGTGGCGCAGTTCCTTGAACCGGCGTTTGGTTTTGATTTCCAATCCTTCGCGGCGAAGTTTGACACCTGCCCAAACCTTTTTGGTTTCACCCCAGTCCTTGTCACCCGAATAGGTTCGCGGTGATTCTCGCAGCGCCAGTTCGGCTAGCCATTGAACACTTGCGCGCGCCTGTGACTCACTAATCGGCAAGGTGGATGTGTGACCCTTGACGCTGGCTGCATTGAGCTTGAGCGATTCTTGAGCACCGGCGATACCACTGCACGCAATGTGAGTGGTGAGGATTGGTACAAGCAGGAACAGCGCACGAAAAAGCCCCCAGCAACCCGCAGATTGCTCGGGGCGATTGTTTCTCAACGTTGCTTCGCAGTGGTCTAACGATAGACCACGGCAAAGTAGACACCATCGCGACCGGTTGCCATGGCGGCACCCGCGTAACGCATGTTGGGACTGGACGTGTAGCACGCCGAAACTCCTGATGGTGAAAACGAACTGGACCATCCAACGCCTTCGTAGCGGCCTGGTGCAAACGATCCCGGTGGGTGACTCTTGATTCCCATCGATGCCATTGTCTGAGCGCGACGCTGAGCGACCGCCTGAAGCGTAGGGTCGTAGGAGAGGGCACCCACACCTTGGCGGGCTCGCTGAGAGTTCAGCATGGCAAGAACGTTGCTAGTTCCGCCAGAGGAATAACCCGACGAGTACGACGTTTGCTGTACAGGTGAGTAGTTGCCTGAGTGGTTGCTGCTATAGGTCGTTGGACTCGAGTAGGTTGGATTGTTGTAAGTCACACCCGAAGTTTGCATCGTAGAAGCAGAACTTCCGTGGATGCGTCCGCACTTTGCACAGACTTGGCCGCCGGTGGTGTAGGACGGATTCGAGTAGACGACGTTTTGTGCTGAGACAGGCTGCATCGATCCAAAACTGGCTGCCAGCATCAAACTGACTGCCGCGATTGCTAAACTGCGCACCATGGGTTTCTCCGTTGGTTTGCGAATAAGTAGCCGAAAAGGTGGCAAAAACACACACGAATGAGAGTTCGCGTCCAGTGCCAACAAAGCACTCACGCCTTTCTGTTCACCTCACCGTGGCCCGACAGGATCGGGATCTTTGACGGTTGGTAAAGCCCACCCACACCAACAAATGAACCGATTAGGCAAAATAGACAATCTTGTCGGCTGCGCTAATCTTGCTGTCATCGAGACTTACGTCGAATCTCGAAGGGGCAAAATCGCGGTCGAGATTTCCCACCATGGCCTGGAGCATAAGAAGCCTAGGGGGGATAGGTAGTTTTGTGGCCCGGTCTCGAGGTGCCGCTCGAAGTCAGGACCTGAGGTGCAATCGAGTCACAAAAAAGGACTCTGCTTGCATCCTGGCTCAACGAAAAATGAATCGAAGCTGGTTTCGGATAGGAGGCAGGCAGACTCCGTTTTGCCGCCCGCCTACGATCAGCTGCGCATTGCCAGGGTTGGCGGACAGCATTTGAAATCAGGCAGCGACCTCTCAAAGCGAAAGATCGTTGAATGCCTTCAATAGTTCCAACCCGTCTGCTTGGCTCTTCTCCGGATGAAACTGTGTCGCGAACAAATTGTCTCGCCACACCATTGCGCAAAATTTGCCGCCGTAGTCACAGGTCAGCGCCACGACGTCTGGATCAGTTGGTCGCACATAATACGAATGCACAAAATAGAAGTGTGTTTCAGATTTTAAATCGCCCAAAATGGGAGCCGACTTACCGTCGGGGTTCTTTTGGACCGAAACCGTGTTCCAACCCATGTGCGGTACTTTCAAAGTCGGATCAATGTCAAATTTCAGGACATCGCCAGCCAAAATCCCCAGGCCTTCATGCTCTCCGTGTTCAAACCCTCGCTCGAACAGCAACTGTAGCCCCAGGCAGATTCCGAAAAACGGTCGTCCGGAAGCCGCGAACCTGCGAATCGGATCCGCTAGCCCACGGCGATTGATCTCCACCATCGCATCACCGAACGCACCCACACCGGGCAGGATCAGTTTCTGTGCGTCAGCTATTTCGGCCGGATCGGAGGAGATTTTTGCAGTCCCACCAACGCGCTCAATCGCCTTCTGGACGCTTCGCAAGTTGCCCATCTGGTAGTCGACGATTGTGATCATTTGGCTTACTGGTGAGAGAGAGTGGGATCGGTGTGATTTAGATTAGCGAATTCGGTCGCCTACAGAACCGGGCACTTGGCAGGCCATCAAGGTTCATGGTTTTCGGGTTTGCAGTTGCGTCAGGGCTATATCGTTGGCAATTCGCGGCAATGCGTCTAACATCGTGCGAACGAATCCTCCTCCATTTTCCAGCGGAATCCAACCATGAGCCACCCCTTGGACCCTCTGGTTCGCCTGATGGAGACGCTTAGCGAAAGGGCTCAGACGCGTCCGCCAGGTTCCTACACGACGAAGCTGATGGATGGTGGACCGGCCAAGATTGGAAGCAAAATTCGCGAAGAAGCGGACGAGATGATTGAAGCAGCCGACGAAGCCACCCAGGAAAACGGTCAGGCAGGGCGTGATCACTTCGTCTATGAAGCGGGCGATTTGCTGTACCACACGATGGTCATGCTGGCGTACCGCGGCGTCGATCTCAGTGAAGTCGCTGCAGAATTGGCCCGCCGTGAAGGCACTTCGGGACTGGTCGAAAAAGCCAGTCGTGACGAAACAAAAAACGACTAGAACATGAGCGTAGATACTCCCTTGGAATCCTCCGAAAACTTGCGAATCGGTTTGCCCAGTAAAGGCCGGCTGAGCGAAATCTCCGGCGACTTGCTGAAGCAGGCCGGCCTGACATTCCGCCGCCAAAGCCGCGGCTTGTTCGCCAAAGTCAGCGGCTTGCCGATCGAACTGATTTTCCTTCGCACCGATGATATCCCGACGCTGTGTGCCGAAGGCGCTATCGACATGGGCTTCACCGGAAGCGACTTGGTCGAAGAGTCTGGTGGCAATGTCAACACTCGCATGAAACTAGGCGTCGGCCGCTGTCGCTTGGCAATCTGCGTTCCCGATTCGATGGAGATCACATCGGCAAAAGACTTGGACGGCAAACGCGTCGCAACCAGTTTTCCGATGGTCACGTCGGCCTACTTGGCGGACCACGGTGCCAAAGCGCACCTGGTCTCACTCTCGGGCAGTGTTGAAGTGATGATCCAACTGGGGATCGCTGATGCGATTGTCGACTTGGTTGAAACTGGCAGTACGTTGGCCGCCAACCGGCTGCGGATTTTGGAAGAAATCGGTCAGTACGAAACGGTCTTGATCCAAAATGACCGCTGCCGAAACGTGGCAATGGCAGATCGTGTGATTCGTCGTTTGGAAGGCGTCGTGATCGCTCGCGACTATTCTCTACTCGAATACAACATCCCGCGAGAAAAGCTGACCGCCGCCGAGGAAATCACACCAGGATTTAATTCTCCTACCGTCAGTGCGCTGGAGGACGCGGCTTGGTGCAGTGTTCGAGTGATGGCCAAACGTAGCGAAGTCATTACCGCGATGGAAAAACTGGAGCAACTCGGTGCTTCAGCCATCTTTGAAACCAAGATCGCGAACTGCCGCCTGTAGAAGAGCCACAAAATTCCTCTTAGTGAAAACCCGATGTCAGACCAACTACCAATCGAAATCGACGTTCACGCGCTAGCCGAACTGCAAAAGAGAGATGAGGATTTTCTGCTGCTGGATGTTCGTGAAACCAACGAATATGAGATCGCGAAAATTGCCGGGTCGATACTGTTGCCGATGAGCGAATTTGGCCAGCGAGCCGGTGAGTTAGACGAGCATCGTGAGCGGCGAATTGTCGTGCATTGCCACGGTGGGGTTCGTAGCCTACGAGTGACCGAAGCACTTAAAGAAATGGGTTTTCCAAAAGTGCAAAGTCTTGCTGGCGGAATCGACCATTGGAGCCTAGAAATCGACTCGGACGTGCCTCGCTACTAGACTTCACTTTTTACTTGAACTTCACCTTCAACTTTTATTTGGCCGAGCTACCGTTCGCAATTAAAGTTGAAGTAAAAGTGACGCTTCTTGTACCTTGATTTAACTCTCCCGCTTGCGGGAGAGTCGAGCCTAGGCGAGGAGAGGGGCTTCGCGCAAGGATGCCCTCCCCGGCCGCTACTGCGTCCGACCCTCCCGCTGCGCGGGAGGGTGAAGAAAAGCCGCAAAACGCATGGCGATTTGCGATTGATGGTGGCGACTGGCGAGCAGTATCGTAAAAGTTGATGTTTTGGTTTTCTCTGGTACTCGGCAATGATCTCGAAATCGGACACTCACTTAGCGAAGATCACGCCGATCACGACGGGCGGCAATCGTGTCATGAATCGTCGCGCACTGTGGTGCAACGCGGCGCGGCTAGTCGCCTATCAAACGTTGTGGGTTTGGTTTGTGGTCTTCGCCATCGCGACTTCACGCTCCTATGACGCCGTCTGGCCGTCGCTTTCCCCGGTGCTGCTAAGCGTCGGTTTCGCTCTACTGGTCAGTCAGATTGGTTCCGTGCTGAGCTATCCGGAATGGCCTGTCAACGGATGGATTTGTCGGCGACTAAGACGCAGTATTTCGAAACGCGTGGATCGACCGGGTTGGACAAGCGACTCCGGCACTCGCGTCGTCGAACTCCTGCCACGTGAAAACTGGCAACACAGCAGCTTAGAAACAGCCACCGACCTGATGCTTCTACACATCGATGAGGAGGGTGTTCAGATGGAAGGCGACGTTGATCGTTACATGCTGACGAGTGAATCCATTCTCGATGTACAGATGGAAGAAATCCGTCCAGCAGGCTGGGCCGCGCCGCTCCATTTGGTTGTCATCATCGCCCGCACAGATCGCGGACTAGTGGAGCTGCCGATTGCCTATCGCGATTTTGCGCTAGGCAACTTGCGTCCCTCTAGGAGACGCGAGCAGACGATTGCCCTGCTTGATCGAATTCATCAGTCCGCTGCCAGCGGAATGAATTATCCACCCACCCGATCGTCGAGCACGGGTGTTTCTCGCCTCGCGAGCGAGAATCCATACGCTTTGACTTAGCGTCAAAGTAGACATGCTACTATCGCAATCGTCCTTCAATCGCTGAACGCAGTTTGCCAAGATACGCGTCGGCCTGGCCGACCTCTTGAACTACTTTTGTCCGCATCTCTTTGATGGACTGATCCGCCGAAGCCAACAAGTCGTTCGCTTCGGTCTGCTGACTCTCCAGCCATTTTCGCAGTTCGAGCGACTCACGCAGATGCGTTTCTTCGACTTTTAAAGCCAAGTTGCGTTTTGACGTTTCGATTTGGCTAGCGACCGCATTGCGAGCGGCGTCCTTGAATACGTTTCCAATGTTGGAATTCAGTTCAAGACCTAGATCTTTCCAGGTGCCAGCGAACGTGGCGTCGACTTCCAGCTTGTCCACCGCTGCCAGGCTCTGTCCTAGCGAAACAGCCGCCGGCGAATCGGCATACTTTGAATCGACATTCAGCTTCATCTTCAGACCGGTTTGCTTACTGACGAAACGGCCGGAGATTTGTTCACCTTCGCTTCGTAGTTGAACCCACAACTCACGTTGGCCACCGCGAATACTGATGCCAGCATCGTTGTCATCACCCAGCGTCAGGTCTTTCGCTTCGGTTTGGGGCCAGTGTAGCGTTAGCAGATCGACATCAGCACCTTGACGACGGTCACGTACCATTTCGACACGAACAACCTCGTCACCTTCCAGACGCAAGCGCGCGGTGGTCGGTTCGATCAACAATTCGGGAGACGGCGTCAAGTTTTCGACGATACCCGTCATCACGAAGGCGTCACCATTGGCTCGCAGCAGTCCGCCTACTTCACAACGACGAACCATCAGGTCGGGACGACGATTTGCTCCTAGCAAGTCATAGTCGATTCCACGATGCCGGTCACTTTCCGGGGCCACAACGGCGTAGTCGGCAATCGCGCGACCACCATCCAAGTAACCTCGAATTCGCTGTACTTGTTCGCGAACCGCGTTGGCCATCAAATCGACGCCAAAATTGTCACTCTGCGAAAGCGAACCGGGTACGTATTGATCGATTTTGTCCAAGTCAATTTGCTTGGCGCGTTCCAGCGAAACCAAATCGTCCTGTAAACGCTGTGGCAAAGCATCAATGGTCTGGCGAACAATTTTCAGTTCGCTATGCGTTTGCGTGGCGCGAGCTAAGGTTCGATCGAGTTCTTCCCAATCACGAAGTGGGTTGTCGATGCCGCGGGCGGTGTCACGAATCTTGCGAATGCGACCTTCCAGATCACGGGCTCGAACGACCAATTCGTCGTATTCACGCTGCCAACGTTGTTTGATTTCCTTGCTTCGGCGGACGGTTTCCATACCACCGACGACCTCTTCGGCGTGATCGCCCAGCTGGTCAGTTGCACCTTTGATAAAGCCACCCAACATGCCGCTGCTTTCGGAGGTGGACTCCACAGGCGAATCGACGTGGCCCAGGTGCCCGGACTCTTCGCGTCTTGCATCGATCTGCAAACCGGTGATGCGACCGTCGCGGGCAACCCAGCGACGATGCAGCAGTGACTTTGCATCCAACACGAAGTCCATCTTCTCTGCACGAAACGCATCACGCATTTCTTTGCCACCGCGAGGATCGGCGACACGGAAGTCCGTGTACTCGATTCTGGGTGGAAAGAGCCCGACATGAGTGCTTTCGATCTCGACCTTCGCTCCGGTCGCATTCTGCATCCCTTGAACGGTCACGTAAGACGCGACAGGTCCAAGCCCGAGTCGAATCAGCAGTAAAATGACGGCGACAATAATCAGCCGTGTAATGAGGTAACGCCAACGAATCATGCTGCTTTCCTTTGCTGCTGTGAGTCGCGCAACTGACGAAGCAAGTAATTCAACGCTTCATCGGATGGAGGAGGTGTCGAAGCAACGGCGTCCGCCGCGGCTGGCTTATTTGTCGTTTGATCAGGTTTGTGATTCGATGTCTCGGAAGCCGCAGCCTGCTCTTCGCGGAAGTCAGACATACGGATTACATCGACCCGAGTTTCCACGTTCACCGTTTCATCAACCGTGTTTGCCACGGTGTCGTAGCGAAGGCTTGCCTGTTGATGGTTCTTTTCGATATCGCTGTCTAGCATTGAATCGATCATCGACTCCACGCTAGCGACCTCACGCTCCGGCAAAACATGCGGTGCCGCAACGCCATCGTGGCCTTGTTCGACCAACACGACAGAGTGCTTCGCAACATTGCGTGTGCTTTGTTTGATTTCCGCTTCTTCAACTTGTGTCTCTTCCACTTCAGTGGGCGCGAACATTCGGAAGATCGGATACGTCACCAAGAAGATCGGAAGCAGGGCGACCACACCGATCACAAAACTGCCCATCACAACGGTGTTGTTCAGGTCCGTCCAGGGCACGACCGGAAGTTGCCAAGCACGAGTGCCATAGTCGCTTAAGTGCGGGCTTGTCAAAATGTGATTGCCGACGGCGTGCGAGTACGCATCCAGCCGTGTCGCGGCAAATGAAACGCCGATGGCCGTGATTCCAGCCATCGCGTGATTGACTCGCAGTGACAACACTACGATCAAGATCGCCAACGCCAGCAGGTTTCCGTGCGGCACCACTCCCAAGAGCGCGCCAAAGGCCACTGCTGCAGCGAGTTGATGGGGATACCTGCGACCCGCGATCGCGGTCTTTAAACTTCGGTAAAGTTTGATCGTCCAAATGATCATGGTGGTGCGCCTCCATGCGCACAATTGCTCGTCACCGCTTGCTCTCTGGGAACCGTCACCTCCGTGTATCGGCAGTGGGCGCCCGTTTATTCAATACAACCGGCAAATTTTCACACGCTAGACCAGTCTGAAAGGACTTTCCTGCCAGTCTGGGAAGACCAGGGGCTTTGCAAAACACCCGTCATTGGCGAGAAGCCCGCTTTTTCCGACAATCCAAACGTCTTGGACCAGACGTGTCACGCTGATCGCGACACTTATCAGAAGGCCCAAGATTTTCATTTGAAGAACAACTTTGTCCAAAGCCCACCTGTGAAAAATTCGTCCTCTCAATGTGAAACTCACTTCCTCGGGTGGGATGCGCCGTTGCTGCCACGCAGCGTGGAGTATTTGCGTGATTGCTATGCGAGTGGGAAAGCTTGGGACATGAGCCGGTGCATCTGCGTATTGCCAGCGGCTCGCAGTACGCGTCGACTGGCGTCCTTGTTGCGTTGGGAATCGGAAGAGCATGACTTGGAGTTCCGCTCGCCCGACATCATCACAGCGGGCCAACTGGCAGAAAAACTCTACTCGCCCAAGCATCCTTTGGCGTTGGACTTCGAGCAAACCCTGGCGTGGTCCGATGTCCTACGGAATATGAACCCGGATGACTTGCGCCCGCTGGTCCCGACACTCCCACCGGCAGACTCGGTAAGTGCTTGGCTGGAATTGGCAGGGACTTTGCGGCGGCTGCACAGCGAACTGGCGTCCAGTTCACTTTCGTTTGCCGACGTGGTGGCCGAAGCGGAAACGGGTACTGAAAAACGTCGCTGGGAATTGCTTGATCGACTGTTCAGCAAGTACTTGGGAACGCTTCAACAAGCCGGTGTCGTCGATCCGCATCAAGCTCGACGCGACGCGATCGCAGCTAAAACTTGCCAAACCGATCGTGACATCATCCTGATCGGCACTACTGACTTGAGCGATGTCGTTGGCGAAATGCTCTCGCATCTTTCATCCAAACTGATCTCGCTGGTTGCTGCACCCCAGTCGGCAGCCGATCGCTTCGATGGACTTGGTAGCGTCAAGACATCGGCATGGATCGAATGCGAGTTGCCTATTCGTGATGAACAGTTGATTTCGGCCGCTGATATTTCGGATCAATCGGCAGCTGTTGCTGAAACGCTGGCTGACTACGCCAAGCTATTCGCGGCTGACCAAGTCACGGTAGGCGTCACGGATGAGTCACAAGTCGGCCCAGTGGAAGTTCAGCTGCGTGGTTGCGGAGTCCAAACGTATCGTCACTTGGGTTGGTCGATCAGCCATACGGCGGTTGGTCGGTTGTTCGACCTGGCGGCGACCTATTTGCAACGCCACACATGGCAGTCGTTGGCGGCGTTAGTGCGACACGCTGATGTTCATGTTTGGTTGACAAAGAAATTGGCGCAAGAAACGCAAACCGAAAAATCGGTCGATTGGCTGGTGCAAATCGATGCACTCTTGGCAAATCATTTTCCTCGCCGGGTTGCCGAATCGCTGTCTCCCGATGCCATCGCAAAATTTCCCGTCGCGATAACGGTTGCCAAATGGATTGATGAATGGCTTGCCGATTTCGTGACGAACGATGGCTCGAATTCGATGCCCTTGTCTCACTGGAGCGAATTGGCCAGTCAATGGCTCGGCCGAATCTACGACGATGTGAATCCCGAAGATCAAAAGACACGTACTCATCACGCGCTCGAGGCGACGAATCGACTGCTGCAGCGGTTCACGTCGCTGAACGATCATCTGGACGTGGCAGTAACCGGTGCAACCGCGTTTGAAATGCTGGCTCAGCGGTTGGGCGATACCCGCATCGCAGACACTGCCAACCCTGGTGATGTGGAGATTCTTGGTTGGCTCGATCTGGCGTTGGATGATGCACCCGCGATGGTCGTAATGGGATTGAACCATCCTTTTGTTCCCGGAGCGATCACGAGCGATCCGTTTTTGCCGGGAACTCTGCGAACTCAGCTTCGGATGGTTGACAACGAACGCCGTTACGCTCGCGATGCCTACGCGATGCACTTGATGCTTTCGACTCGTAGCAGCATCCGCTTTATCGTCGGCCAGAATTCGGCCGACGGATCACCCACACCACCCAGTCGGTTGATCGCAGCTGCACCCCCCGTCGATTCAGCGCGTCGCATTCGATCGTTGCTGGGTGGCGAGCGTGCCAAAGCAGTCGTTCATCATCAATGGGACAATGATGTCGAAGCGACACGGTTGCCCATCCCAAGTTTGAGTGCGGATCCGTTGCGAGTCAAAACGATGAGCGTCACGGCGTTTCGTGACTACATGGTCTGCCCGTACCGATTCTATTTACGGCACGTTTTGAAAATGCGGCCCATCGACGATTTGACTGGCGAACTTGCCGCCAACCAATTTGGTGATCTCGTTCACGGTGCGTTGGAGCGTTACGGCTTGTCAGCTCAAAAAACACTCACTGATGTAAATCAAATTGAAGCCGCCTTGATCGAGCACCTTCATGGCTACGCTGATGAAATCTATGGTGACAACGTGGCGATGGCGGTGAAGTTGCAAGTGAAACAAGCGGAGAAACGATTGCAGGTGGTTGCGAAGGTCCAAGCAGAACGGATCGCTCAGGGTTGGCAAATTCACGCCGCCGAGGCAAGCGTGAATGAAACGCCCACGAAGGCCGCAGACGGCCGAGTCTTGCCCGGGGCCATTCTTGAGGTTGATGGAGGTTCGATGGGGATCCGCGGTCGATTTGATCGCATCGATTATCACCCTGATACGGGGCGCTGGGCCATTCTGGACTATAAGACCCACGGTCATAAACCGGAAAAGAAGCACTTGAAGAAGAGCGACAATGGCGATCAATGGATTGACTTGCAGCTGCCGTTGTATCGGATGATGATTCCGTTTTTGGGAATTGATGCACCGCCGTCAGAAGTCGAATTGGGTTACTTCAATATCAGCGAGAAGGAAGAAGAAACGAAAATCAATATCGCGAATTTCACGGACGAGCAAATGGACGCGGCGGACGAGGTTATTCATGAAATCATTCGTAACATTCACGCGGGCAAGTTTGACCCGACTGAAGACCGAGTGCAGTACGACGACTACGAAATGATCCTGCAAACCAGTATCACCCAGCGGCAGTTGGTCAGTGCTGAGAAAGCTGATGCGGCGACTGTGGAGGTGGGCTGATGAGACTTCTTGCAAAACGAATTAGCGACCCAGTAGCGACGAAATGTAATAGAGACCGTAGGCATCAGTCTGCATTACTCTGGCTCCCTTCTCCCCCAACTTGTTGGGGGAGAAGGGCTGGGGATGAGGGGG
>CAYUGI010000001.1:66552-106113 GCA_964444105.1 uncultured Pirellulaceae bacterium | reverse complement strand
CCCTCTCCCTGAGCGACGCCGTCGAGGATTTTCCTGCCTTCACTCTCCCTTCGGGCAACGCCGTAGCGGGTTTTCGCTCGGCGATTTGTTGGCCTTGTGAGCCGCTGGCCGTGAGGCCACGGGCCCTGGGCGCCGCTAACGATCGCAATGCCCGGCCGCTTACGCGTCACGGCTCACAAGAATCCGCTACGGCGTTGCCCGAAGGGAGAGTGAAGGCGCGAGGACCGACATCGCCCTTCACTCAAGAGTCAAATCGCCCAAGTTTCCTGCTCGCGGATCCCCGGAACCTTTTTCTTGATCTCGGGTTAGAATAGTGGCGATTAAAGTTGTCGGCGAAAATCTGGCCACGCGGGGTTTAGCCTACTCTCCCACCTCTAAGAACACCTACCTAAACGACAGATGGCACTTCAAAAACGAACTCGACACCGATCTTCCGCCCGTTCACGTCGCGGTTTCACGTTGCTGGAACTCTTGCTCGTATTGGCAATTCTAGTTGTCTTGGGCGGTATCGTCGGTGGCAACATGTTTGGTGCCAAGAAGGGAGCTGACGCCGACTCGACCAAAATTCAAGCTGAGAAAATCAAGACGGTGCTGCAGATGTACCAATTGAAGATGAACGGATTGCCCGAAACGCTTGAGATGCTTCGAGATGGTCCCAGCGACGCTGCCCAGAAAGCAAAGTGGATCGAGCCGATGATGAAGGAAATTCCTAACGACGCTTTTGGGAACCCGTTCGTCTACACCGTCAATGGCGGAGGCTTCGAGCTTCGCAGTGGAGGAATCGACGGGCAAGTCAACACGGATGACGACATCATCGTGACCGACTAGGGCAACATGACTCGTGCGGATTCGATCGCGGGGGTCGATACCGATTCGTTCCGACATTGCCCTTCGTGGTTTCGTTCAATCCAATCGCCTTTCATCGGCGACTTTCCCCCGTCGATCTGTTGAAAAACTCGCCGCACCAACGCCGTCACGCCTTCACGCTGCTGGAGCTTCTGCTTTCCATCGCGATCATCGCTGCGTTGACGTCGGTCGCGCTGCCACAGATCGCAATGGTTCTAGGTGATCGCAGGCTAGTGCGTGGTGCCGATCTCGTTCGCATCGAAATGACGGAACTTCGTGTTCAAGCGATGCGCGACGGACGCGTGATGATGATGGACGCGATGCTGGAACAAGGACAACTCAGGACTCGTCCTTATTTTTCCATGTCTGACGCGGTGGAAGCATCCGACATGACAGGTTCGCAATCCGGCATGCTCAACGGTGGCGAGACAGGAACGATCGTCGCCATCGAAGTTGATGAAACCGCCACCGACGAAATTGAACTGCCCGAAGAAATTACTGTCAAAACGGTCGGCGTCGTTTCTGCCGCGCGGTCGTTCGACATCGAACAGCAGACTGCCGGAGATCAAGCATCCGGTTGGAGTAGCCCGATTCTGTTTTACCCCGATGGCACGACAAGCAACGCCGCCATCGTTTTGTCACACCCCCAACACGGGCAAGTGACCGTCAAGCTAAGGGGTATCACCGGCGAGGCGAGCGTCGGTCCCGTGGAGGCTCCCCAGTGATGGTTTCAAGGCATACCCACGCAACCCAACGTGGCGGTTTTTCGCTTTTGGAAATCCTCCTATCGCTCGCGATTTTGGGCGGATCGTTAGCCATCATCGCGCAGATCGCGGATTCTGGCGTCAGTGCTGCTCGCGAAGCTCGAGACCTATCGCTCGCAAAAATTCTCTGCCAAGCCAAACTCTCCGAGGTGCTGCTAAACGCAACGCTTGGGCAGACGCCGCAACCTGTTTACGAGGTTCCAGCGGAACCGTTTGATTCGCAATCACAAACCGTCTTCACGTACACGATCGAAATACAACCTGCCAGTTTAGATGGCATGTTGATGATTCGGGTTTCGGCCGTAGCGGCGACAAACCAGGGCAAGCAGATCGCCAGCTATTCGTTAGATCGTTGGATGATTGACCCTGCGATTGGGCTGGTCGAAGCTGAAATGGAAGAAGAGGCTGCCAAGGAAGAAGCCGCAGGCACCGCGACGGAGACAGCGTGATGGACGGAGAAAACGTGATGTGCGCGAAACCTAAAATCGATTTAGCTTATCGAATTTTACCCTCCCCCTGGGAGAGTCGAGCCTTAGGGAGGAGAGGGCCAATCCGGATCACTCACGAAGATCATTTTC
Source organism: uncultured Pirellulaceae bacterium (assembly GCA_964444105.1). Taxonomy (GTDB): domain Bacteria; phylum Planctomycetota; class Planctomycetia; order Pirellulales; family Pirellulaceae; genus K23-9. Next base: position 103,925 of record CAYUGI010000001.1, on the reverse strand, counting down.
AACGCGAACTGCCCTCTCCGGCCGCTACTGCGTCCGACTCTCCCGAAGGGAGAGTGAAGTCTAAAAAGTCCGCGATGGCGGTGCGCCACAAGAGAGCCGAGCGTCAACGAGGAAAGAGCCAACACCGAAGCGGTTTCTCCCTGCTAGAAGTCATCCTGACAATGGCCATGTCAGTTGTCTTGATGGGTTTGATCAGCTGGGCGTTCCAGTTTTACACCCGAGACATGAACGGTGCTCATCTGGAAATCCAGCAAGCTCAACTCGCATCAGCCATCCTGCAGATGATCGAAGACGATCTGCGAGCAACGCTGCACCCAGAGCCCGTGGACATGTCCGCGTTGGAGTCTGTTTTGGCGGCCCAAGCTGGAGGTGAACAAACGGGCGGTGGGGCAGGCGAAGAAGCTGACCTTTCCGCGGCAGGAATCAGTGAACCGGAACTCACCGAAACGGAATTGGAGACTCCCGATCTAACGACTGGCACGGCCATCTTGCAAATACCGGGGCTGATTGGAAACCAAAATCAAATCCAGATCGATGTCAGCCGTTTGCCGCGATTAGAAGAGTACACGCAGATGTTGGACCAAGACACTGCGAACATCGATGACGTTCCTAGCGACGTTAAAACCGTCACCTACTTCGTGCAAGCTCCTGGTGCAGGAGTCGTCGATCCGCTGGACGCGATCGATACGCCTACCTCCAATTCTGCAAACGAGCTAACAGGCGGCCTCGTGCGAAGAGCCCTCGATCGAAATGTCACACAGTATGCCTCCGAGATCGGCAACCTAAACCAGCTTGCACAAACAGGTCAATTGCTTGCTCCCGAAGTCACTTCGTTGCAGTTTCAATACTGGGACGGGATCATCTGGCAACTGGAGTGGAGCAGTGATGAATACGAGGAATTGCCGTTAGCGATTCGCATCGACCTGTCGATGGCTGATCCCAGCGCACTTGCGGCAGGTACGAGCCTGGATGACGAGAACGCGATACGAACGTTTTCCCACATCGTTCGGCTACCGATGGCGAAGATCATCGAAGAAGAGGAAGAGTCCGAAGAAGCCCTGGGGACAGCACCATGAATATTCGCAAGGCAAAACGCGGCGGTTTCTTCCTGGTGCTAGTCCTGATTGTCATCGTGATTGCGACCATGGCCGTTCAGTCATTCACCGGCTTGATGGTGGCATTCGACAAATCAGCCTACTTGTCAGGCGACCTGGTCCAAACCCGCGTGGCTGCCGAATCGGGATCCGAAGTCATCCGATTAGTCTTAGCTGATCCACCGGAAACGCGTGTCGAATCTGGCGGCGTTTTCAACAACCCCAATCTCTTTCAAGCCATCCCCGTTTCGATGGGCATTGATGGAAATACGCCTTGCAATTTTTCGGTCGTCGCTCCGAACTTAAATGAGTACGGACAACTGGCGGGACTGCGGTTCGGATTGCAAAACGAATCAGCGCGACTAAACGTCAATGCTCTACCCAGCATCGAAGCAAACTCGGACACGCTGACAGCCATCCTTGCACTGACGGGCGAGGCGTCAGAGGAACCGCTAGAGTCAGAAAACCTGGCCTTCATGATGCTACTGTCGCTTCCGGGAATGACCGAAGACACCGCAGCAGCGATCTTGGATTGGCTGGACGAAGACGATGAACCACGCGAACCCAATGGCGCTGAAGTCGATTACTATGCGGGCCTTGCAACGCCTTACACACCGACAAACGGCCCCGTGCTTAGCGTCGAAGAGTTGCTTCTTGTTCGCGGCGTCACACCGTCGCTTTTGTTTGGTGCTGACAGCAACCGCAATGGAATGCTGGATCCGGATGAACAACAACGCTTTTCCGTTTCTGTCGATACGCCAGGAGCACTCGGCTGGGCACAGTATTTAACGATTCACGGAGGCGAAGCCAGCAAGACATTCGCTGGTGCATTGCGGGTGAACGTCAACAAAGATGACCTGGAAACACTCTACGAAGAACTCGTCGCGGCACTGGGCGACGAAACGATGGCCAGCTACATCGTTGCTTACCGCATCGCTGGTCAATCAACCTCTGCCCTGCAAACTCAAAACAACAATGCCGGAAATGTTCAGTCGGGCGGCGCTTGGTCGGTCGATCTGATGGACCAATTGGACTTGAGTGGCGGAGGCGGAACACAGCTCAACCAGATCCTAGATTTGATCGGATCCACCGTCACTGTCGGGCAAGGTGACCGGGCGAGAAGCTACGATTCGCCTTTTCCTGAAGATCCGATCGCGATGGCGCTATACCTGCCAATCATCATGGACGCCTTAACAACGCAAGAAGGCTTCTTCATGCCGGGCAGACTGAATATCAACGAATGCCCCGCCGAACTGCTTTACGGACTGTCTTTGCTAACCGAGGAACAAGTCCAATCCATCATCGAGCTGCGGGAGCTTGATTCCGAAGATCCCAACCGGCGGCATGAGACTTGGCTGATGACCGAAGGCATCGTGACGCTGCAAGAGATGCGTACCTTAACTGCGCTGACGACTTGCGGCGGCGATATTTTCCGAGCTCAAATCGTCGGCTACTATGAAAAAGGCGGCGCAGCGCATCGCAGCGAAGTCATCATTGACGCTTCCACCGTGAACCCCAAACTAGTGTTCTTCCGAGACCTAAGTCACCTGGGACGCGGTTTTGACCTGGCCGTTCTTGGCCTCAGATCCAACACGAATTAACTCAGAAATCACCACTGGCTTGACTAAGATAACTCCATGCCAAAAAAACTAGCCATTGACTGGGACGAAACCGAACTGCGGCTGGTTGCTGCGCAGTGCTCCGGGACGACCGTCAAAGTCACCGATGCAGCCGTCATTCCGATTGTCGATGGAGCCGTCACGGCGACGCTTCAAAAAGCAATTCAAGATCGTGGCCTGGAAAAGACCGAAGCCCTGATCGCAATCGGTCGCGGCAAAGCCGAACTGCGTGATTTGGAACTCCCCGAAGTTCCCGACGACGAACTTCCCGATATGGTGCGATTCCAAGCCATCCGTTCGTTCGCATCGGCCGGCGAAAGCGCCACAGTCGACTACTTGGTCACGAAACGAGAAGACAACACGATTTCGATGCTGGCCGCCGCGGTTGGGCCGGGAAGCCTGAAAGAGATCCAGCACACTTGCCAAGTCGCTGACTTGGTCGTCAAGCGTATCGCACTTCGGCCTCTTGCTGCCGCGTCGCTCTACTTAGCTGATCACAAACGTGGGAGCCAAAAAAGCGGCTCGGGCGAAACGGTTTTAGTCGATCTACTTTCTGATGAAGCTGAAATCGTCGTCGCGCGATCTCGCAAAGTCGTATTTGTTCGCACCGTGCGATTACCATCCAATCCCGAGTCACGCAGCTCGGCATTGGCGGGCGAACTACGCCGTAGCTTGATGGCATGCGGATCCAGCGTTTCACCAGATGAGATCATTCTGTGGGGACGCCAAAGCGTTCACCAGCACGAAGTCGATTCCTTATCCGAAGCGATCGGCGCCCCTGTGTCCGTGATCGACCCGTTTGACATGGTCGGCATCGGCGGCGATGTGAAATCACGCTTGCCTGAGCACGTTGGTCGCTTAGCTCCCCTGGTTGGGTTACTTCAGAGCGATGAAGTGGGAAGCCACCGCCTGATCGATTTTTTGAATCCGCGCAAGCGAGAGATCAAGGAAGCCAACCCACTCCATCGTATCTTGATGATTGCTGCTCCGATCGCTGCGGTTTTGCTGCTGGGCTACTTCGTCTACAGCAAACTGAGCGGGCTAGATCAACAAATTGAGCAGATCAAATTGGCCAACGCCGAAATGGCCGATCCCGTCAAGCAAGCTGACCGCAGCGTCACCCGCACTGAACGAGTCGATCAGTTTCTCGATGGCGACGTGAATTGGTTAGACGCCATGCGACTGTTGGCAAGCGAAATGCCAGAGTCTGACAAACTGATCGTGAAGTCCATCTCTGGTACAACCGACCAACGTCGTGGAGGCGGAACTCTCACAGTCATCGGCGGCGTCACTGACCCCAAAGTCATTGATGAATTCGAGGAATCTCTCCGAGACGAAAATCACCAAGTCGTTGGTGACGGATCAAAGTACGACGACAAAGCAAAAGACAAGTATCGCTGGGCTTACAACGAAAAGATTACCATCCCGCCCGACTATGTGCGGCAACTGCGATACGAAGGACTCAAACCAGCCAATCAGTCTGAAGCAGACGCTGGTTCCGACGCGGCCGCCAATGAAAATGCGACAGCCGAAAACACGGAGGTAAAATCATGACTCAACGTGAACGCACCCTCGCACTGGCTGTTGGCGGCCTACTTGTATTCCTGGCGATCTATTGGGGTTTCAATAAATACCGCGGAGCTATCCAAACACGCGAAAACCAAATCGCATCCTTGGAAAGTAAACAGCTTGACCTGCTAAAAAAACAGTTTGACGGCGCGAGAGCCGACGGCCAAATGGGCGAGTACTTCGTCCGCTCATTGCCTGGCAACGTGGAACGCGCCCGGAGCGAATACTCCAAATGGTTGTTAGAAATGGTTCAGACAAACAATCTTAAGAACGCCAATGTGGATCCATCGACATCACTGCCCGTTGGTGACTTGTACGACAAGCACAGCTTCAATGTCACTGGCGAAGGAGACCTGGATGACATTCTCGAGTTACTTCATTCGTTCTACGCCAAGGACTACCTGCACCGAATTCGATCGCTAGATCTGAAACCGATTAGGGACGGCGGCTTCGATTTGTCGCTCACCGCGGATGCGGTCGGACTCAAATCGGCACCGCTGGATGAAATCCAGCCAGAAAGTAACTCATGGCGAGTTGATTCTGATGTGGCTCAATACCGCGACACGATCCTGAATCGAAACTTGTTTGAACCGACAAACCAACCGCCTAAGTTCACGGGCCGTGATTCGGTCGAAGCGATCGTTGGTAAATCGACTCCCGTGCCGTTGACCTTCAAGGATCCCGAAGGCCACAAAGTCAGCTACGAACTGATCGAAGCTCCCGACGATATCGTCAGCCTGGATGAACGCAGTGGGACACTGAAAATCACGTCGGATGACAAGGGCGAATTCAAAATCCGAGTCCTTGCTGTTGATTCAGGATACCCGCATCGCAAAGTCGAGCAGAGTTTGGTGATCAATGTCGTCGATCCTCCGCCGCCCCCAAAACCAACTCCGCCCAAACCTAAATTCGACGATGCTTCTCAAACGGTACTGACTGGACTGGTTCAGGGTCGCGATAACTGGACCGCCTGGATGAATGTCCGCACGCGAGGGAAAACACTGAAGCTGCGAGTCGAGGACAAATTTGAAATCGGCAGCGTCAACGGCAAAGTCACCGAGATCACGGCGAAGTTCGTCGAAATTGAAATCGATGGCAAACGCTTCAAACTGACGCCGAACGGAATCTTGGCCGACGCTGCCAAAGAAGTCGCTGAAAAAGCGGAAGAGGAAAGCACCGAAGAAGCTGATGGCGAAAAAAAGAGTCCCGTCAGCGAAGACGCTACCGAAGCTTAGGAACTGTCTCGAAAGAACTTCCCGATAGGTACGACGGACTTCCTAGTCAGCCGCCTAGTTTTGACGGACAGGGATGTCCATCGTACGAATACTATTTCGGGATGGCTGCTCGGTAAGCTACCCAATGTGAATTTCCGGCAGCTTCGTAAGGCCTTCGCATGGCAGAATCTATCGCCAGCCGGCTCTTTTCACTTCCTTTCTATTGGTTCAATGCCTACATTTGATGGGTGGAGTTGGCCTAGCAATTGCATACTTCTGTGTTGATTGCATCGGACTGCCGTTTTGACGGCGTTCGTTTGCCAAGAACTTCCCCCGTTAAACGAAAGCTTGGCGAGTGAGAGTTTTTTCACCGCCGAATTGAAAGATAGGCTGCCGCGATGATGTACTTATTGTTCGTGATTCCACCGATGCTGCTGGGCATGTATGCGCAGTGGCGACTGAAATCTACGTTTTCGAAAATGCTGCAAGTGCCGGCAAGAATGTCGGGCGCTGAATCGGCTCGCAGAATGCTTGATTCGGCTGGGCTGACCAATGTCGGCATCGAACAGGTCAGCGGAAAACTGAGTGACCACTACGACCCAAGTGCCAAAGTGCTTCGACTAAGCACTGACGTTTACAACGGCCGTTCGATGGCATCCTTGGGTGTTGCTTGCCACGAAGCTGGACATGCCTTTCAGGACGCCGAAGGCTACCTGCCGTTGAAAATACGCAAAGCTGCCGTTCCAGCCGCCAACTTTGGTAGCGGCACAGGCATGTATATGCTGTTCGGCGGAATGATGCTGAACATGCAGCCGCTGATGATTCTGGGCGTGATCGTCTTTTCGGCCGTCGTCTTTTTTCAGCTCATTACACTGCCCGTCGAATTCGACGCCAGCCGCCGTGCTCGCCAGCAACTGGTTGACCAGGGAATGATCGCGGGTGTGGAAGAGCAGTATGTTGCCAAGGTCCTCAATGCCGCCGCGATGACCTATGTCGCAGCGACACTGCAAGCCGTCATGACGCTGCTGTACTACGTCATGATTATCATGAGCCGCCGCGATTAGCCGTCGCAGCTTATGCAAACCAGACCGACGGACGACGCAAACTTTGGCGATCACGCCAGCTGTGGGGTGCGACAAGTTGCGCAGCGTTGAATTTCAACCGCGTTTCCCGCACCTTTCTAGTTGGCGAAGGGGTTTCCAGCTGGCATAATGTGAGGCCCTGGCGGCGAGCCCTCGGGTGGTCTTTCCGCCGACGCCCGCCTTAACAGCGTGATCGATACTGATCGATCGCCTCACGTCCTTCGGAGTAGCTCCTTCGTGCGAAACATCCTGTTGTTCCCTTTGCGGCTCTGTGTTGGCTGGGGAATTTCGCCGCGTTTACTGGGTTTGATTGGTGTCACCATGTTGGTGCTGCTGCGCCTAACCATCGGCTGGCATTTCTACAGCGAAGGCTTGGAGAAGTATCAAAAGGGCAACTGGGACGCTTCGCCGTTCTTCGCCAATGCCCGTGGCCCGTTCGCCGAACACTTTCAACAATTGGTCTGGGATAGCGATGGAACCATTCGCCGCGACTTGGACCAAAGCATGTTGTATTTGGCCATGTACCGGGACCAAGTCGCAAACCACTACGGATTTGACGAAGCACAAGTCAATCAAGCGCAAAAGAACTACGCAGCCGTGGTCGAACTTCAGCAGCTAACACTGGAAGACTACGCTCAAGACCTAGACGAGTATGATCTGGGCGGCACGCGTGAAGAGGAAATGAAAGCGGACCCCATGCGAAATGGAGTCTCCAGCCTTCGTGGCCAGCGAGATACGATTCGCCGCGAACGCTTGGCCAAGCTGAGACCGGCGTTGGCCACCGTAACACAAGTTTGGCAAAACTACGAAGCCAACCAAAACGCGATCGCGACGCCCGCTCAGAAAGAGGCCAGCGGCTACTTGGACTTTGAGCTACCGCTGGGAATGCACACCGGAACGATCAACCGTTTTGTGCCTTATTTTGATATCGCAGTGGGACTTTGCCTGCTGCTGGGGTTCTTCACGCCCGTCGCCGCGTTAGCAGCTGCCGGTTTTCTCGGTTCTGTATTCCTGAGCCAGTATCCTCCGGTAACGGGCCCCGGTTCCAGCAACTACCAGCTCATCGAATGCATGGCATGCCTTGTGCTCGCCGGGACGGCCGCGGGACGCTTTGCTGGCCTCGACTACTTCCTGCACATGATCATCCGCAAAACGTACGGTGCTCAACACCTCGACGACTAAATCAGAAACGCCTATCGCGATCCTCGAGACGACAGTCCAACGAGACGCCTCCAACACAACCTTCCCTTAGGACACCACCATGGTCGATAAACTCTCTGCCGAAGAACGCGAAGTCGGTTTGCACAATTATTACTCCGCCATCGGAAGCTACTACGATGTCAATCGCCGCGACTTCCTACGCGGAATTGTCGCTGCGGGTGCTGTCAGTGGAGCAGGCCTGGGAGCGGCCTACTTCGGTTATGGCAAGGTCAAAGATCCTGTTCGCATCGCCGTGATTGGCACCGGAGACGAAGGCAACGTCCTGATTGGTGGCTGTAACCCAGAGTATGTTGACGTCAAAGCAATTTGTGACATCCGTCCATTCGGCCAACACCGCGCTTTCCACGGTGACTGGAGCAGCCCCTCTGCACTGGGACGCCGCCCGGGCTTGATCAGCGTCGCGGGCTACAAAGACGAAGCCCAGGCAAGGAAGAATGTCAAAGTCTACGACGCCAACAACGGTGGCATCATGGCTTGCTTGGACGATCCAGATATCGAAGCCGTGATCATCGCGCTGCCTCTCTGGCTGCACGCTCCCGTCGCCGCGCAGGCAATGAAGCGTGGTCTACACGTGCTGACTGAAAAGCTGATGGCACACAACGTGGCCCAGTGCAAAGTCATGTCACGAATGGCCGCCGATATGGAAGACAAAGACGGCAACCCGCTTCACTTGGCGACCGGTCACCAACGTCACTACAACGTCAAATACGACAACGCGGTGAACTTGATCAAGTGGGGACTGCTTGGACAGCTTCACCACATCCGCGCACAGTGGCACCGTGGCAACCTACCTGGTGGCGACAGCTGGTCGATGCCACTGCCCGGATCAAAGAAGGTCGCTGGCGATTTGCGCAACCGAATCAATGCGTTGAAAAACGCTACCAACCCGAACGACATCGCGCGGCTGACTGCCGAAGTCGCTCAGTGGAAAGCGTGGCAGGCCGATGGCGAAATCGACCCATCGAAGTTTGGCTACGAGAACTTTGCCGTGGGGGAAAAAATGTTCTCTGCCGAAGAAGAACTTCACCGCTGGCGTTTGTTCAACCGCACCGGTGCCGGCTTAATGGCCGAACTGGGAAGCCACCAATTGGACGCCGTCAGCATCTTCCTGACGTCACTTCGCGAAGACAAAAAGAAGGTTCACCCGCTAAGCGTTCACGCCGTCGGTGGTCGTCACATCATGCCAGTCGATCGTGAAGTCGGTGACCACGTTTACTGTGCCTTCGAATTCCCTGGCCCCGAATATCCCGAGTCGTTTGACGTAGGCTACAAGGACAAAGCCCAGAATTATCCCGATGGTGGCGTTGCCGGATACGAGCAAGATCCAAACAAAAAGGTCGTCGTGACTTATTCGTCCATCAACGGCAACGGCTTTGGCGGCTGGGGCGAAGTCGTCATGGGGACCAAGGGCACCTTGATATTGGACAAAGAGACCGACGTGTTGCTGTATCGAAATAGCGACACCAGTAGCAAAGCCGGTGTGAAGAAAAGCGGTGGAGGCTACGCATTGGACACCAGCGCCAGCGGCGACGTCGCAGCACCAGTCGCTCAAGCCGCTGATTCCGGCCCCGTCAGCCGCGGCTATCGCGAAGAGATCGAGCATTGGGCGTACTGCATTCGAAATCCGGACGCTGAAAATCACCCGCGCTGCTACCCCGAAGTAGCACTGGGCGATGCCGTGATCGCGTTGTCAACGAACGTCGCACTGAAGAACGCGAACGATCCCAAATCCAAAACCGGTGGCTACCTGCGTTTTGAAGAAGACTGGTTCCAAATCGACAATGACGCCACGCCGGACGGTAGTGACATCAAAGCCGAAACGGAATTCATGGAAAAGCCGGTAGCTTAGACAAGCCTCAAGTTAACCAAACGTGGCAGGCACACTCCGTGTGCCGCCCGCCTGCGGCCAATCACTTATTGAGCTTGGGTAAGTTAGCCGCCGTGCGATAGCACCGGTTCTGCTAGGAAACCGGGCCTATCGGCCTGCGGCTAATTGGTGCAGTTTGAAATAGTGCTTTGCCCTGGTGCCGCCCGCCTGCGGCCTAGCGTTTCGCGAGACTTGCCCAGTGCTTGAAACGAACGGCACGGCGGAGCTTGCCTGCTACTTTTTCAGCGTTAGAACAGAACGGGCTTTCCACTCTGACGTCGCAGTGGAACTGCTTGGCCTGCGTGCATCATTGGATGAGTCCCGATTAGCACAAACATGTGCCCCACGGTCGGACAGAAGCTACGCATGTGCTCGGGTGACTCTGCATCCAAGTCTTCGTCGGATAATCCTTCCAGTGCAGCCACGGTGTTCTTGCGAACCGTTTCCCACAGCTTCATGTAGTCTTCGCGGGAGTGAAATTGCGACGCGTCATCGGAAGCTGCTGCTTCCTTGGAATGCGCCTCAGCAAAGCCATCAGGCAGTTCCGCCGCCTTCCCCGGACAAATGCTCTCCAGCAAGCTCACTTCCGAAGCAATCAGGTGGCCTGTTTGGTAGGCAAAGTGATTGCAGCCTTCACTGGGCCGCTGAAGCATTTCCGTTTCATCCAAGTCCGCCAAGTATCCCTGGTAGACCATCGAACTAAAGTCCATCGCCGCTTTGATCGCGTCTTTCGAGTTCATGCAATTGCTCTATTCGTGCGTTGTTGGTGTTTCAAGAGCCAAACCATCTTGGCCTCGTCTTTACGCCCATAGACTAACGGATTTAGTCCGCAACTAAAGCAATCAGTTCTCGGCCACTCTACCCGTCGCTTGCAGGGTCCTTCAGCGCCAGCTCTCGCGTACTACTGACCGGCGTTTTGCTGGGCAGTGTGCGTTTCAGAATTTTCATCACCTTCTCTCCCGTCGCTCGGTAACCCGTCAACTTGCCGCCAAAAATGGAAAGCAGTCTCGGCGTCGATTTATCATTCAGAGGTAATTGCGTTTCGCGAGAACGCTTAAACGCCGCGCCCGTCGCCGCAGGCAGAACCCGCAGGCCGGCCCAGTGGTTAAGAACCGTCGCATCGCGGTGCGGAAAATGCGTTTGGTAAATACCGCGGAGGTATTCCACTTCTTGGTCCAACGCGTGCACTTTGTCCGGATCATCATCAAACTTGGCCTCGGTAGTTCCGATCATCGTGCGTCCCTTCCAAGGCATCACGAATACCACTCGCTTATCTTCCGCTTCGACGTAGTAGCATCCCTTGTCCAAGCTCCCAGGGCATTCGATGTGCGCACCCTGAATATTGTCTACCGCAAACGGCTCTTGCACCGGTGAAACCCGCGACAACACGTCATTCGCCCAAGGACCAGCAGCATTCACAATCACGTCAGCACGCGTCGCGACTGTTTGACCATTGAAATCAAAATCGACTTGGACACCGTCCGCGTCGATCACGGCTTTATCAAATCGTGCCGGATAAAACAAATCAGCGCCCAAATCCTGCGCGGACTGCATCACCGCGCGCGTCAGCGCGGCATCATCCGTTTGGCCGTCCCAGTATTGCAGAACTCGCTTCAGCCCGGTTTGGTCCAATCCATCCAGCGAATCCCATTCAGATTTCGGCACCGTACGGAACCGCGTGTTTTTTCGTCCGCCGGCAAGAATTGAGTAGATCAATAGCCCCAGCTTCATCATCCACGGTTTGCGACTGGTGCGATCGTAGACGGGAATGAAAAAGGTTTGTCGCCGGACCAGTTCGGGCGCTAACTTGAAAAGCATCTCGCGTTCCCGCAGGCTTTCCCACACCAAAGAAATTTCAAAGCTCTCCAGATACCGAAGCCCACCGTGGATTAGTTTGCTGCTGCGACTAGATGTGCCTTCTGCCAGACGCGACTTCTCCAACACGGCCACACTGTACCCATCGGCTGCTGCAGCCTGTGCAACCCCCACGCCGTGGATACCCCCTCCAACCACCAGCACATCGTAGTGCTGCTTGACTGTCGTCGCAGATACGTTGGCAGAGTTAACATTCCCTGCCGAACCATAGCTCGTGTCGACAGTGGCTTCATCATGCGAATTCGTGGCAGGATCATTCATTCGGTTTTAGTTCCGGACTCGTAAGCAAATCAACGATGCGATTGGTTTCTAACAGATCGAAACCACTTTGATAAAAGTCTAACGCCTCTTCCACGGTGTCAGTGTTGTACAAAGCCCACTTCCAGTCACCCGGCCAAACCCGACGATCTTCGGGAACGCGCAGCGTCTTGCAGAACAGGTATTCCGGTCGCAACGAACGAGCAATTTCGTGGTGCTCTTCATCATATTGCCTCAGCACCAATCCAATCGGAATCGAAGCATCCTTCGTTCTAACCGCATGCAGCACCTCCGCGTTAAACGAAATCACAACCGATTGCGCGTAGATCGGACTGATCGCTTCCAAAACTCGCCCAGCAACCAAGTCCGCACCAAACTGCTCGACGCTCTGGCGTTTGATCTCAACAAAAAACGTCACCTGCTCTTCGACAGCCATTACTTCAGCGAAGTCTGCTAGCTTGATCAGCCGGTTGTCTACGAATTCAGTTCCGAACTTGGCGGGGTAACTAGCAGTTCGCTTCAACACTTCGTCAGCAGAAAGTTGCGTGATATCACCGGCGACTCCCGTGATTCGCTCCAAATCTTGATCGTGATGCAAAATGGGAACATGGTCGCTGGATAGCTGCACATCCAATTCGACATGCTGGCACCCAGCGTGAATCGCCGTTTGGTACGCAATGAGCGTGTTTTCGGGAAAACGCTCCGAAGCTCCTCGATGAGCGATCAACGTAGGCCCTGATTGCAAACTGTTCTCCATCGATACTCCCTCAAACCTGACGACTCGTTCGTTAGTTCCAAGAGAACATAGCGAGAAGCATAAAAAGAAAAATCAATCCAACAAAAATCAGTACGGTGATTGTGGTTGAACGCCAGAACCGCAACTGGGCCAAAACGAATTGTGTCTGTTCCGGTATCGCTCCCGTTCTGGCGTAGTGGTATGACGCTCGGCTTGCCCGCCACACAAAAACCATTGGCAGAATCACAGCGATCATGAAGAAAGCGAAGTAGATGAAGATGCCAACGAGATCACCCATATCAAACACGCCTCCACTAACGACCAAAATCAAGACAGTATAGGCCGTCATCACAGCTGCAATGAAAAGCAACCCGCTGGCAGCAACGCGTTGCCAAAACGCTAGCTTGGCAATGGTTTCAAGCAACCCCGGAAAATGCGTGATCGCATCTTGGCTTGCATGATCCGTCGGCTGATACGGATTGAATTCGCTGGGCGTCTGAAGCGGATTGTCTGCCATCGATTGGTCACTGCAAAAAGTTGCTCCGCCAGGCCGTCGCGGAGCGCCATCGCTGAGCGACAAAATCGTCAAAGTCAACTTAACACGTTTCAGCGGCCTTGTACTGCACACAACCCAGCGTCCTCGTGCCATATCTCGCATTTTGCTCAAGCGAAATGCTGCTCATGGTTGTCCGGTCGTGCGTGTTCGGCAAACTTTGACGTCGTGGCACACGACGCTCGCCCTGTACAGATTGAACGTCGATTCAATGAAAGAACCGTGGTCATTCGTCACCGCTTCCACCTCGTGAATCCTCTTCTGAGCAGCGCTTCCGTGAATACCTCCACTCGTCCGTCGATTCTGGGAATATGGCGTCTTGGTGATGAGATCCATCAGAGTCACACGTCAGAATTGACGTTGGCGCAGCCGGCCGATTCCAGTGGGAGCCCGCGATGGGACTACGTACTCAAACGTGCGACCGGCGCTTTGGAAGATGCAGAAAACGTTCGCCAAATCGTCCAGTTCACCGCGGCAACCTCCAAAGCAGCCCACCCCAACTTGATCCCAGTTTTGGATGCGTCCATCACAGGTGCGTCACCCTACTTAGTCATGCCGTTTATTGATGGCGAGACGCTGGAGGTGCATTTCCAAGGCGACCCCAAGCCGTTACCAATTGCGCTTTGGTTGACACGCCAAATTGCGCAGGCATTGGCAGCGATCCATCAATCAGGATGGATTCACGGCGATGTAAAACCAGAGAACGTGATCGTGGGAAACCAAGGACACGTAACCTTGATTGACCTGGGTTTTGCAGCTCAGATCCACACCGTCAACGGCAGTCGATTTCGTGGCACACCCGAGTATGCAGCACCGGAAGTCATGCAGCAAAACATGGCCGCTATACCAGCAGCGGACATCTTCTCGCTGGGACGCATTCTCTGGAAAAGCCTGACCCACATCGAAACGGCCAGTGAAACCGCACTGGCCCCAGTGGCCCAACTGATCGAACAAATGGTTTCCGACAACCCAGCTGACCGCCCCACCGCCGAAGACGTCACCAACCGCCTTTTGCGATTAGAAATCGACACGCTGGGACACCACATCGGACCAACGCCATCGATCACACGCGGCACCGGAAACATTCGCCGGGCGGCTTAGCGACTTGCTTGCTACAGAAAATCAATCGTGAAGCAGTCCTTTGCTTTAACATTTTCTGCGTCGACTAGCTCCAGCTGAATCAATTGGTCAACCAGCGTGCTCCAACGCTGGGCAGTCATCTGCCCGACGGATTCCAGTGGCAAGTCCTGCGGACGCGCCAGCTTGCGAAGTTCGTTCATCCCGCGGTCCAGCGCTTCGGCCGTCATCTGCTTGTTGTCAGCCAAGATCGCTTCGTTGCCCTTGGCTGGATCGGTCAAGTAATTCTGCCATCCTCGACGGCTCGCTTTGACAAACGCGCGGACTTGCTCGGGCTGTTCGCGAATCAATTTCCCCGTCGTGACCAGCACGCTGGAGTAAGGATTGAATCCCAAATCGCTGACCATCATCGTGTGAACGTCAATTCCTTTTTCTTTCGCCAACAGCGGCTCTGAAAAAGAGTAACCTTGAATGATGACGTTGGGATCAGCGACCAACGGAGCGACGCTCCCTTGGTAGGGAACTTCCTTTACTCCGTCTAGCAGACCTTTGAAACGCATGAATTCCACGAACGGGCGCGGACCGTGCTGAAAAATAGTTCCCGACAAGTCTTCAAGTGATTTCACATCGCTGTCAGCCCGAGACATGATGCAACGGGGATGATCCTGCATCGCTGCCAGTACAGCGACAATATCTACGCCTTCGTTCCGAAGCAACACGACGTCATCAGCGTTTGCCATCGCGAACTGGCAACGTGCCAACTCCAACTCGGGACCGATCGGCGCTCCAATTCCACCGGGACGAATATCAACCTTCAACCCGCTCTCGGCGTACAAGCCGTCAGACTTGGCTTGGTAAATCCCTCCGTGTTCAGATTCGGCTTTCCAGTTCAGTTGAATCGAAACGGTAGCGGCCTCGCGATCGGTCGATGAATGACAGCCGAGTAAGAACGACAGCAGCAACGCGGGCAAAAGGAAAGCGATTCGAGGCATGGTGAGTTTGAATTTCATAATCTGTAACTTCTGAACGGGCTTGCTGCGCGATGGGGCTTGCTGCGCGATGGGGCTTGCTGCGCGATGGAGGCATCAGAATCAACCGTGCTCGATCGTCTGGCTACTCCATGTCCAGCGTCGCAGCAGCACAGCACCGACGAAGCGAACGCCCCCAAACAGTATTAGCCCGACCAGCATGGAAGCGAAGAGGGCAGCAATCAGCGCGTCGGTCTGATAAAAGCCCTGCCACTCCTGCATCAAAGCCCCAAGACCAGAGACATTCTGACCGTTGCCGATGAAAAACTCGGCAACAATCGCTCCGATCACAGCCAAGCCGCTGCTGGTTTTCGCTCCGACCAACAGGTGGGGCATCGCCCCGGGAATTTGCAAGCGAAACATCCGTTTTCGCTGACTGGCACCGTACAGCCGAAACAAATCCACGAGCTCACGGTCTGCCGCCAGTAGTCCCGAGGTCACATTATTGATGATGGGAAACAAACAGATGATGACAGTGATGATGACCACCGTGCGAAATTGATAACCACTCCAAATAATCAACAGCGGCGCGATCGCAACGACGGGCACTGTCTGCAGGAAAATGACATACGGAAAAAATGCCATGCGGATCTTGCGTGAAAGACTGAACACGATCGCCACTACGAAACCAACCGCCACCGCACAAATCAATCCGATCAACGCGGCCAGCGCCGTCGCGCAAGCTCCTTGCCATAACTCGCCGCGATGCTCGACTGCGGCCGCGACGACTTGATCAGGAGTTGGCAGCAATAACTTGGAGAGTCCAAAAACCCGAATGATGGCGTACCAAACAGCAACGCCCACTCCCGCGACTGCGACAATCCAGCACGCGGCGGCAACCATCGACTCAGTGGTCTGCTTAGTCTGACCTTTCATTCGACGTGCGCCTCGCCAGCTTGATCGCCGCCGCGCAGTAGATCACTTACTTCACCGTAAAAGCGACCAAACTCTGGCGAGCGACGCATCGATGCCTCCCGCGGCCATGGCAGCGGATTGGCGACCGTGGTCTGTGTCGCTGCGTTCTTCATGACCACGATCTGGTGCGACAGCAAGATCGATTCCGCGATGTTGTGCGTCACAAGAACTGCCGTGAACTGAAGCTCTTTCCAAAGCGAAAGAAACAGCTGCCCCAATTGTTCACGCAGCATATCGTCCAGCGCTGCAAACGGTTCATCCAACAGCAGAACACTTGGACGCGTTATCAAAGCGCGAGCGATTGACACTCTCATTTTCATTCCGCCAGACAGCTGGCTGGGCATCCGATCCGCGGCGTCCGAAAGTTTGACATTCTCCAGCATCGACTCGGCCAACTGTTGTGGTGAGTCCGAAGAACTTCGCCCGAGCAGTTCCAGCGGCAGCATCACGTTTTGAAGCGTGTTCAACCACGGGAGCAGTGCTGGCTGTTGAAACACAAACCCGATCTGTCCTTGGCTGCTGACGGCAGGCGGATTCAGACTGACTTGACCACTGGTGCATTCTTGTAGACCAGCGATCGCTCGCAGAAGCGTCGTTTTACCACAACCGCTGGGCCCGATCAGCGAGTGAATCTGCCCCTTTGGTAACTGCAAGGAGACGTCGCGGACTGCCGAAACACCGCTTTGGAACGTCACCGTGGCTGATTGGCAATGTATCGACGACGCCACTTGAGGAGGGGGTGAGTCGCTCGTCATTTCGCTAATTAGTTGGTCAGTCAGGTCGCCAATTCCTCTTGGGCAGCCGATTATCTCTATTTTCGACCCCGACAACCCCTGAACGATTTGATGGTCTCAGGCATATCATAAGGCATCGCCAATTCCCAAAGCGGACGGTCTAACCCAATTTGCCGGTTTCCGCGGTCAACATAATGAATTGCACGGCCTGAATACACATTCTTGATCGTTCCCTATCCGCTTAGATGACGATAGCCCAGCAAGCAGCCATGATTAACAAAACACTTCGAAAGCCTAACTGGGTCAATGTCTAACGATCAATCGTCAAATCCGGAACGTCCGTCATCGATTTCCATCAGCGAGAACACCGTCTACCTGGTGCTTTCACAGCTGGGCCATCGGCTGAACGTGCCCGTCGAACGGAGCGGGCTTTCCGTCGATGGATTCGATGAGCGGCAATCGACAGATGATCCGCTGGAACGCCTGATGATCGCCGGACGCCACGTAGGCATCTCGATCAAGCCAGCGAAGTTGATCGATGCCAGCCAAGTCTTTGACCTCGTCGATGAAGGCTACCCGGTTCTGCTGACATCGGGTGACGGGAGCTTTCATCTGCTGAAGACTCGGTCGGGGCGCGAACTTGATGCACAAATCCTGCCTTCGAATCAGACAACAAGCTACTCACGCCGGCGACTGAATCGCCTGATCAAAGATGGTGGCAGTTGGCAAATGCTAGTCACCAAGCAGGAGCTGGAATGCGAATCAATGACATCTGCCAGCAGCCATTCTGGTGGCGACCATGACCATGACGACCATCACATGTCGCCCTTGCAACGGTTCATGGGGCTGCTGAATTTGGATCGGCGCGACGTTTGGATGGTCGCGCTGTTCGCACTCGTCGGCGGTGTACTCTCGTTGGCGACACCACTTGCGATCGAGTCGTTGGTTAACGTGGTTAGCTGGGGTACTTACTGGCAACCGTTGCTCGTACTGTCGATGATTCTGTTGACCTGCCTAGGGCTCTCCGGTGTCATGAAGGTGCTGCAAACGGTTGTGACCGAGATCATTCAGCGTAGACAGTTAGTGCGCATTGTCGGTGATTTGTCGCATCGCTTTCCGCGTGCAAACCAACAAGCGTTAAACGGGCAGTATCCTCGCGAATTGGCGAACCGGGTCTTCGATATTATGACGATCCAGAAAGCAACGTCCGTTTTGCTGATGGATGGCATTTCGCTTGCGCTGACAACAATGCTAGGCCTGTTGCTGCTGGCTTTCTATCATCCGTTTCTACTAGGCTTCGACCTGATCCTGATGCTCACCATGATCATCGTCTTGATCGTTTTGGGTCGCGGGGGTATTCGCACGGCGATCAACGAATCGATCACGAAATATCGAATCGCTCACTGGCTGCAAGATGTCATCGCTTTGCCGACGGCATTCAAAGTCAACGGTGGCGAAGACTATGCCGCCGACCATGCAAACCGATTGGCCACCGATTACTTGCTGGCGCGGAAGAGCCAATTCCGCGTGATCCTACGACAAGTCATCTTTGCCGTCGGACTTCAGGTAGTCGCATCAACGGTCCTGCTGGGGTTGGGGGGGTGGCTGGTCATCACAGGTCAGCTAACGCTCGGCCAATTGGTCGCAAGCGAGCTAGTTGTCACTGTTGTGGTCGGAGCTTTCGCGAAAGCCGGTAAATCGCTGGAGAAGTTCTACGACTTGATGGCTGGTATCGACAAAGTGGGGCACTTGCTGGACGTTCCAATCGATGATCGACGCGAAGCGGTTTCGCTGCCAGATGGTCCCGGTTCGGTACGATGGGACAACCTGACACTGGTAGCAGGTTCGCAGAGCATCGAGATACCGGCCGCCGACCTTGAGCCGGGCAGCCAAGTGGCGATCGTGGGCGACTGCCCTCACGGAAAGTCCGCGCTGCTGAGAGTTCTGGCAGGCTTGGCGAAACCGAAAAGCGGACTTGCCGAAATCGCCGGTGCCGATGCAATGCAAGCTGGCCCCAGCGGTGCTGGCCAAATTGTCGGCTACGCCGGCGAGATCGAGATCTTCCATGCATCGCTACGGCAGAACATCGCACTTGGCCGAAACACCGTCGGGCGCGACCGAATCCGGCGAATCCTGCAGGAAATTGGTCTTTGGAATGGAGTTTTGCGGCTGCCCGATGGCGTCGAATCCAAATTGCAAACTGGCGGCTATCCGCTTACGAAAACGCAAGCCAGTTTGGTGATGATTGCCAGAGCGATCGCAAGCGAACCATCGGTCGTGCTGATCGACGGCCTCTTGGACCCACTGGGCGACGAGCCGCGGAAAAGGGTTTGGGAGACAATTGGTGGCGAGGACAAACCCTGGACGCTAATTGTGTCGACCAATCGTGAAGATGTCGCTGAGTTGTGTCGCGAGAAAGTAACAGTGAGGGTCAAGTCATGAGTAAACACCAACAGCTTTTCAGTGAATTTCCCGCGTTGCAACTTGTGCGTACAGGTAGGCTTGTACGTCTGGTTGGCAAACTGACCGCCATTCTGCTGGTCATTTCAATCGTCGCTTTGGTTTTCGTCCCGTGGCGGCAGACCGCTGCTGGCACGGGAACAGTCGTCGCCCTGGACCCTCAGGAACGTCCGCAGCCTGTTCATAGTCAATCGAAAGGCGTGATAAGCTACGTCAAACCCGGCGTGCGCGAAGGCAGTTTCGTCGAGAAAGATGAACTGGTACTGCGTTTGACACCTTATGCTGCCGAAGGCGTCCAGCAAATTGACACACAGATTATGGCCATTGAGTCCAAATTGGCCGCGGGCAAGTCCAGCTTGGAAGTCGCTGAACAAGCAGCGAAGTTGCAAGTCAGTTCCGGACAGAGCATGGCTGAATCGCTGAACCAAGAGTATTTATCGGCGAGCCAGAAATGGGAGCAAAGCAAGAACGAAGTCCAGGTATCGCAGGCTGAACTTGAAGACAAACGCAATCAATTGCGAATCGCCGAAGAAGTAGCTGAGAAGGGCATTATATCGCGAGAAGAACTCTTTTCAAAACAACAGGCGGTGCAATCACAGTTGGCGAAAGTCTTGAAATCTGAAAGTGCCGTTGAACAAGTCTACCGAAGCTTAGCTGCCAAAGAAGAAGAGATTGAGTCGAAGAAACAAGAAATTGATATCAAGAATCGTTCCGCAAACCAGAAAGTGCTGGAAGTTATCAGCAAGCTTCGAACGATCGAAAAGGAACTGATCGACCTACGCAACAAGCGAGGCGAATTGGATCGCTTGGATGTGCGTGCTCCGAGAACCGGCTACATCCAAAGCTGGTTCGGGGTGACTGGAAGCGACTCTGTCAAAGAAGGCGACCGACTGTTCGTGATTGTCCCTGAGACCGAGGACTTGGCAGTCGAGATGAAGGTGAGTGGCAACGACATGCCGCTGATCGCGGAGGGTGATATTGTCAGGATGCAATTCGAGGGATGGCCTGCCGTGCAGTTTGTCGGCTGGCCCTCGGTCGCGGTGGGAACATTCGGTGGACGCATCAACCGTGTCTTCCCAACCGACGATGGCAAAGGAAATTTCCGTGTGGTCGTGGTCCCGGAAACCAGCAGTGATTCTGAGAGCGGTTGGCCCGATAAACGCTATCTGCGACAAGGCGTCCGGGCTAATGGATGGGTGCTGCTGGACCGAGTGCCACTGGGCTACGAGATCTGGCGTCAGTTGAACGGGTTCCCCCCAACGGTGAATGACAAAGCCCCGGCTAGCGAAAAAGAAAAGTCGGGCAAAATCAAATTGCCCAAAGCATAGCCCGCAAAGTCGCCGTAGTTTTGCCACAGTCGCGATGGTGTTTCACATCAACGATGATGACCATGAAAATCCGTCGCGTTTGACGCTTCGTGACGCGTTGGACTGAACCAATTATGTCGATCAGCCGATCTAATCCAATGGATGTTCTTTCACGCTGAAGGAACAAATTGCACCGCGTACGCTAGCAAAATGCATCGTCGACGCCTCGCCATTGCGAACCGACTCGCCACTGTCTACCTGCTTTTGGCAGCCAGTTCTTCAATTGCTGACGCTCAAGATCGGCCGTTGCAGCTGGGTGGGCCAGCACTCATTGGTAGCGGGATGCGTGCCAACGAGGGATTGATCGAAGACAACGAGCCGTCAACGCTACCTGATCCACCTACGAAGCGTGCCGCTGAACCCAGTAATAAGCGATCATCACGACGGACCGCGTCTGCGGCTGAATCGGATGATTCGAGAACCAGTGACGCGCAATCACGTTCCCCGGCCCCCTCGAAACAAGACCGTCCACAGCAGGACACTCCCAAACGGCCACTGGTAAATATCAAACCTTTGGAGCTTGGTGTCAGAGCAGATGTTTCCGCCAACGGAGTGGAAGCAGTGGTAGATGAAGAACTGCTATTGGGCGATGTTGTTGCAAGCGTCTATCGCGCGTACCCAGACGTCGCTGCATCAAAGCTCGAATCGCAACGAACCGACGGCGAACTGACCTCTGCGTACGGATGGTATGACACGAAACTGAAGGGCTACACACTTAACGAGCCAAGCGGCTTCTACGAAAACTACCGTCACGGCATCGGAGCGGCTCGTCAAACCTGGTGGGGCGGCTATCTTTCAGCGGGTTACCGGATTGGACGCGGCGAATTCCAGCCTTGGTACAAGGAACGCGAAACAGACAAAGGTGGCGAACTGAAGGCGTCTTGGCGACAAGCTCTTTTGCAGGGAAGAGCCATTGATCCAGCACGCGTCGCCGTTTTTCAAGCATCAGTTCAGCGCAATGCTGTCTCACCACTTATTCAACAAACCATCTTGGAAACAGCTCGAGACTCGGCATTCGCCTACTGGAAATGGGTCGCCGAAGGTAACGTCTTGAAAGCGCAGCGTGAATTGCTGGAATTGGCTCAGAAGCGAAACGAACAATTCGAGGTGGGAGTAAAAGCAGGGAAATTTCCCGAGATTGATCTGATCCTGAATCAGCAACTTGTCGCGGAGCGTCAAGCAAAACTTTTGGAAGTCCAGCGCAAGTATCAAGCCGCTGGATTCAAACTCTCTCTCTTCCTACGCGACGAGTCTGGGGAGCCGATGCTGCCGCAGAAAGACTGGCTGCCATCGAAATTTCCGATCACCGAAGTCCCCTCACGTCAGGATTTCCAAACGGATCTCGCTGCCGCGATTGAAAGACGCCCTGAATTCCAGCTGTTTCGTCTGAAACAAAAACACTTGCAATACGATTACCAACTCGCGCTTAATCAAACTCTGCCACAACTCGATTTTATCGCTGAAGCATCCAAGGATTTCGGCGAGGATGCTTCCAGCTCGGACGACAAGGATGAACTGCTAGTCATTCTGGGGCTTCAGGGGGAACTCCCGATCCAACGCCGCAAGGCGCGCGGCAAAATGCAGTCGACGCAGGCCAAAATCGCCCAGTTGGAACAGAAGATTCGCATCCAAAGCGACAAGGTCGCTGCCGACTTGCGCACCGGTTTCGCGACATTAGAACTCTTTGCTGAAAGAGTCGAGCAAGCTGATTTGTCGCTGCGAGCAGCCTTTGAGACGTTAGACCGTTATCGATTCGCGTTCACGAAAGGTAAGGTGGACTTGCTCTATCTGAATCTAATCGAAACCAAAGCCTACGAAACCGAAATCAAGTTGATCGAAGCTCAGCAGCAATGGTTCTCAGCTCTCGCAGAACTGCAAGCAGCAATGGGGTTAGACCCACTCAGCCAGGCAACCGCAGTCGATGCAATGCCGGATTCAGATCATCCTGGCCCAGGCAATTTGCCAATTGCCTCGAACGAAACCGCCGCTGACGAAGTGAGCGATGAAGACGAAAAAACCGACAGCGAATAGCGGAAGCGATCGGGCACGGCGCCAATCGATCTGCCGACGCGGCGACGCAGAGATGAAACGCTACGCATCCAACGCGGCCGCTACAATCTCCTTGGCTTCATTTTGAATCGTTGCCAAGTGATCCTCGCCGGTAAAGCTCTCGGCGTAAATCTTGTAGATCTCTTCGGTGCCAGATGGTCTTGCCGCGAACCAGCCATTCTCGGTGACCACTTTCAGTCCGCCGATCGCCGCATTATTTCCGGGAGCCTGCGTCAACTTTTGCGTGATCGCTTCTCCCGCTAACTGGGTGGACTGAACAGACTCGGGAGAAAGCGACGACAAAGCCTTCTTCTCGCTGAGCGTCGCGGGAGCGTCGATGCGGCTGTACTCAGGACTACCAAATTCCGCCTGCAAATTCTCGTAGTGTTGTGATGGATTTTTGCCCGTGGTCGCGGTGATCTCGGCGGCCAGTAGTGCCAGAATGATGCCATCTTTGTCGGTAGACCAAACCGTGCCGTCTTTACGCAAGAAAGACGCCCCCGCGCTTTCCTCGCCACCGAAGCCAAGCGATCCATCGACTAATCCATCAACAAACCACTTGAATCCAACAGGCACTTCGCAAAGGCGACGCCCAAGCCGATTGGCGACTCGGTCGATCATGGAACTCGACACCAGTGTTTTGCCAACCGCCACGTCTTCGCCCCACTGTGGGCGATTTTGAAAAAGGTACTCAATCGCAAC
This sequence comes from uncultured Pirellulaceae bacterium, assembly GCA_964444105.1. Lineage (GTDB taxonomy): Bacteria > Planctomycetota > Planctomycetia > Pirellulales > Pirellulaceae > K23-9. The sequence continues at coordinate 80,505 of CAYUGI010000001.1, read as the reverse complement.
GGCAAGGTAATGGTTAGGGTTCATCAGACCCGCGGGAGTCACAATGCCATGACGATCGAAATCCGGGTCGTTGCCAAACGAAATGTCGAACTTGTCTTTCCACTGAATCAATCCCGCCATCGCGTAAGGCGACGAGCAGTCCATCCGAATCTTGCCGTCTTTATCGACTGTCATGAATGAAAAAGTCGGGTCCACTTTTGGATTGACGATTTCCAAATCAATGCCGTACTTCTCTGCGATGGGCTCCCAGTAACCGATGCCAGAGCCACCCAGCGGATCAACACCAATTTTCAAATCGGAGCCGGCGATCGCCTTCATATCGACGACGCTATCCAGATCGTCAACATAGGGTGTGATGTAATCACGAGTGTGCGTCGTCGATGCGGCCAAAGCTTGTTGAAACGGAGTTCGTTTCACATCCGTCAAACCCGCCGCCATGATCTCATTGGCACGGTTTTGAATCTGTGTCGTGGTCTTCGTATCGGCAGGCCCACCGTTGGTGCCGTTGTACTTGAATCCGCCATCCTGCGGTGGATTATGCGAAGGCGTTATCACGACGCCGTCTGCTAGTCCATTCTTGCCAGCACGATTGTGACCTAAGATTGCATGGGAAATCACTGGCGTCGGTGTGTAGCCCAGCCCTTCTTGGATAACCACATTCACACCGTTAGCAGCGAAAACTTCAACGGCTGTCTGAAACGATGGCTCCGATAAAGCATGCGTGTCTTTGCCACAAAACAGTGGCCCGTCGATTTTGTGCTCGATGCGGTATTCGCAAATTGCCTGACAGATCGCGGCGATGTGCCCCTCGTTAAACGTATTTCCGATGGACGTCCCACGGTGACCGCTCGTTCCAAAGCTCACCTGTTGGGTCAGGTCGCTAGCATCTGGACGATGCGTGTAGTACGCCGATACAAGCCGAGGAATGTTGACCAGCAGATCGAGGGGTGCTGGTTTTCCAGCCAAATCGTGCAATGCCATGCGTCTTCACTTTTTGGATGCGCGACGATGGCTCGTCGCTAACGTTTCGTCAACCGACGGCGGTAGCCGCGGCCCCATTCGGATTGTCAGATATTGATAGACGCCCCAAATTTTCTTGACCCAAAGATACTCAGGACTTACTCAGCGGCTGCGCGCTCCAAATTTCATCCGCGTACTGCTGGATCGTTCGATCGCTGGAGAAGTGACCGCTGTTGGCCGTGTTCAAAATGCTCATGCGGTTCCATTTTTCGACATCTTGATAAGCGTCGTTTACTTCACGCTGTGCATCAATGTAAGTTCGCAGGTCCGCCATCGTCAGCCACTGGTCCTTTGGGTTGCGAAGACCACTGGTTAGTACATTAAAAATACCCGGCTCGTCTTTATTAAAGACGCCGCCTTCAATCATTTCCATCAAGCGACTGATCTCTTCGTCTGCTGCGATGATCGCATTCGGATCGTAGTCTTTCTTCAAATCGGCGACTTCTTTCGCATCCAGCCCAAACAGAAAGAAGTTCTCGGCGCCAGCCTTCTCGCGAATCTCGATATTCGCACCGTCCAGCGTGCCCACTGTGAGCGCTCCGTTCATCATGAATTTCATGTTACCGGTGCCGGACGCTTCCTTGCCTGCTGTGCTGATCTGCTCAGACAACTCAGTTCCGGGACAGATGATCTCCATCGCCGAGACACGGTAATTGGGGAAGAAAACCAGTTTCAGCAGTTTGTCGGCTTTGGGATCGTTATTGATCACGCTGCCGACGTTACCGATCAGCTTCACGATCAGCTTCGCCAAGTGATAACCCGGCGCGGCCTTGCCACCAATCAGCACACAGCGCGGCACCATGCCTTTGGTTTCTCCACGCAGAATCCGATCGTACAGATGCACGACGTGGAGGACGTTCAGCAATTGTCGCTTGTATTCATGAATACGCTTGACTTGGACATCAAACAGGGCTGATGGATCAAACTTGACGCCTGTATTTTTCAGGACGTACTCAGACAGCCGTTCTTTGTTGGCCTGCTTGACCGCGATCCAGCGTTTGCGAAACGCTGCATCATCCGCATGCGGTGCCAACGCCGAGATCCCCTCTAAATCGGCCTCCCACTCGGTGCCAATCGTTTCGTTCAGCAAGTCACGCAAACCGGGATTGCAATGCGAAAGCCATCGCCGCTGCGTCACACCGTTGGTCTTGTTGTTGAACTTCTCAGGCCAAATACGATAAAAATCGGCAAACAGCCCGTCCTTCAATAATTCGGTGTGAAGGGCAGCGACGCCATTGACCGAAAAACTTCCGACGATGCTCAAATAAGCCATTTGAACATGCGGCTGACCGCCTTCTTCGATCAACGAGACTCGCTTCAGCAGATCGGTGTCACCAGGGTTTTGCTTAGCGACTTCGGCCAAGAAACGTTCGTTGATCTCATAGATGATCTCCAACAGTCGTGGCAGCAAGCGACTGAACAACGACACCGACCAACGTTCCAATGCTTCGGGTAGCAACGTGTGATTGGTGTATGCCATGCAATTGGAAGTGATCTTCCAAGCGTCATCCCAATCCAATCGATGTTCATCAACCAACAAACGCATTAATTCGGGAACCGCACAGGCCGGGTGCGTGTCGTTCAATTGGAAACAATTTTTCTCGGCGAATTTGGAAAAGTCGCTGCCGTGCTGGTCCACCCATTTGGTCAGCACATCTTGCAAGCTTGCCGAGACCAGGAAGTACTGTTGCTTCAGACGAAGCTCTTTGCCGTTTTCACTTGCATCGTTGGGATACAAGACCATCGAAATCTGCTCGGCATTGTTCTGTGCCGCAACGGCTTCGGGGTAACTGCCTGCGTTAAATTCCTCCAAGTCAAAGATATCCGTCGCAGCGGCTTTCCAAAGTCGCAACGTGTTGACGGTGTTATTTCGATATCCTGGGATTGGCATGTCATAAGGCACCGCTAGAAGGTCGTGGCTGCCAACCCACTTGCTGCGAGCAACGCCGTCTTCGTCGTGGTAACGCTCCGTGTGGCCGTAGAGCTTGATTTGCTTTGTGTCTTCACTTCGCTCAATTTCCCAGCTGTTGCCATCGCGCAGCCAATGGTCGGGTGCTTCGACTTGATGGCCATTTTCGATGTGCTGATGGAACATGCCAAATTCGTATCGAATCCCGTAGCCGGCAACCGGCAATCGAAGATTCGCACAACTATCCAAGAAACACGCAGCCAAACGACCAAGACCACCATTGCCCAGCCCTGCGTCGTGTTCTTGTTCGACGACTTCTTCCAATTCCAACGAATACTGCCGAAGCCCTTCGCGAATCGATTCGTCAAGCTCCAGATTTTGAACAGCGTTATTCAACGAGCGTCCCAGCAAGAACTCCAAAGAGAGATAGTGCACGCGGCGACCATCGGTGTTCGCAAATTTCTCGCGGGTTTGCAACCAAGGCTGGCTAATGCGATCGCGCACCGCAATCGCGGCAGCCTGATACGAGTAATTTGGCGAGACGTCCTTTTCGCTCTGGCCCAACGTGTGAACCAGGTGCCGACGAAGCTCCATTGGAAGTGGCCCAAGAAGAGCACCGTTGGAAGGCTTTTGAGTTTGCGTTTGAGTATCCGGCATAGCTGGAGCTAATTCGTGAAAAAGGGATTCTTGGGAAGGATATCTTGGAAACTGGCGAGGGTTTCATCGGACAGATCGTAGTCACTTAACGCACGATCTAGCGTGCAAATCCGTAACGTACCGGCCCAATGATATTGAATAACTTACTGCTGCATAGATTGCTGCTGGGCAGATTGCTGCTGAGCAAGCGTGACCGGTTGGACATCGACACTGACTTTCAAAGTCGTCACCCCACCCCCCAAGACAACGCCGCTCATCGGGCTGATATCCCCGTAATCGCGACCAATCGAAATGGGAATGTGATCCGTTCCGACCAAAGTGCCATTTGTTGGATCAAATCCAACCCAACCGTATTGAGGCCCCGAATAAACGCTAAACCATGCGTGTGACTCATCTGCTCCGACCAAAGCCGGCTTTCCCGCCGGCGGGATTGTTCGCAGGTATCCGCTGACGTAGCGAGCTGGCAATCCAATCGATCGAATGCTGGCAATCGCGACCTGAGCAAAGTCCTGACAAACACCTGCTTTTACGGCGAAAGCCTCCTCGGGCGTCGTATCAACGTCAGTCGCCGAAGTATCGTACTTGAAGTCAGTGTAGATCCGCCGCGTCAAATCCAGCGCCGCTTCCAGTATGCCGCGTCCCGGCAAAAAAGACGCTCTCGCGTACTGGGCAAACGCATCGGACCGGCGAATTCGCGGCGAGTCGAAACGCTGCTGATCGACGAGAGGCTGGAAGATCGTTGGCGAAGCCACTTGCGCCGCAACACTCTCCCACGCCTCGCCCGAATCACTGATCGGGAGAGCTTTGTTACCTGCTTGGTTCACGCTACCTGATTGGCCATTGATGTTAGCACCATCCAACAGGTAGACCGGCGGGGCTTTTACGCCGACGTCGCTGCGTGCAATGATCTCCAACGATTCGTGATTCGATTCAATCGCGAAAGTGAAGACACGGTTACCAAAATAGTCTTGGTGCTCTTCGCTACTATCCGGAGGTGGCTGGATTTCAATTTGTGTCTGGTAGCAAGTAAGGCCTGCTTGAGCAGCGGGCATCATGCGCACTTGATTTTGACACACTGCAACCGGTTCACCGTATTTGTAAAGTGTCCGGTGCTCGATCTTGTAACGCGTGATTTCGTTCTGAACTTGCATGTCTACTCAGGCAGATTAGCTGGTGCGATGCCGGTTAGCGTCTGAAGGTGTTCGGTGTGAATCAAATACCTTGCCGATATCGCCGTGGTAAGCTCGGGAAGCAATTCGATAATGCGTCGCAACTTCACTTCCAAATTCCGGAGTGTGCCGTTGGTTGATCGCTGACTCAACTGAGATGGCACAGCCATCATCAACTGATGCTGCAATTCCAACGCCAATTTTTCGTCCGGCCCTGCTCCGACCGTTCGCGCAACCGAAGGCATGCCGGTCAACAAAGAAACGATTTCATCGATCTGAAAACGGAGTGATCGCGGGTTGGTATCGTCAGTCACCAACAGATCGATCACTGGAGCCAGCCGTACCAGATTCAGGTATCGTGAACGGTAGGTCATCAACGAATCCGAAGTCTCCAACACAGCTTCGCAAATGTTACGGTTGTCTTTGGACGGCCACGCGAGCGTTGCCAGCAAGACTTCCGAAGTGTTTTCTGCACGCTCGATTCGCCTGCCCAACTCCAAAAACTGCCTTGCGTGAGTGCGAACAAAACTCTCTGCCGTCACACCGGCAAGCGCCAGAAAGGATGCGATCATGTCATCAAGACGGTTTAGCTTTGCACCATCATTCAAATCATCGATCGGTGACTCGGCCAAACCAGTCACCCGTTGGATAATTCGATAAGCATCCAACGACAAACGATCGCGAACCGAGTTCGCGTTGCGTTGCATTAATTGGACGGTACGGACCAACCCAAGCGGCTGGTTCGCATCAAATACGGATCGTTGCAGCACGTCTTCGGGGCGAGGAATGTTAGCGCCCAGAAAATCAACGGCGTAGTCGGGGTCGATTTGCCCCATCGCCGCCAGCGCCGCTACGAGTCGGGGAAGCTCAGGAAGCTCTTCGGACGTTCGCTCGCCGTTGAGCCGCAAAAGAACGGTCCGCAACAAACGCGAGATCGCTTCAGCGCGTTCGGCGTAACGCCCCATCCAGAACAACTGCTCTGCGACTCGGCTGGGCAATTCATCGCCGCTCCGCTTGAGCTTTACTTCAGCCTCCGGCGACAGCAGCAGTGACGGCTGGTCGTCAGCCGCCTCTTCACCCAAAACCCAACAGTCCTGCGTCAGCCGACCGCTGGCAGGCGTTTGATCCAGATCGTTTTCGTCGTCGCTGAGCCGCGCCAATGCACCTGGCAACACTTCAACGCCATTGGCCGTATGAAGCTGAAAACAGCGCATCGCTACATGCCACGGCTCCATTTGACCCTGATGCCAAACAGGCGTCGTTGAATAAGTCGGCCGCAACTGCGCGACATAATCCTGTGGGCGATGGTCGATCGCTGCAAGCAGTTCCTGCCTCGCTCCTTCGCTAAGGCTGGCGGCAGAAACGGGAGCGTCACCAACAATTTTGAATGCAGGTCGAATCAACAGCTGATCCAAATTGCTCTTCACGTACTGCAAGTCAGCGGGGTTTCCGCACCAATAGGTTTGAACATTGTTCAGCTGCAGCGGCTCGCGAAAAAAGTAGTCACATGCCGCGGACATGTATGGCAACAGAGCGGGTGCCTGCATCAGTACACTCCCCAAGCCATTGGTCAGCGAAACCTTGCCGCTGCGCACACATCGCACCAGGCCAGCCACACCATCGGTCGACTCGGGCGCCAATTCAAGCGGATCGCAGTTGCGATCGGAGATATGACGCCAAAGAACTTGGATGGGCAACAAACCTCCCAACGTTTTCAAATTCAAATCACCCCCGCGCACCGCCAAATCAGCGCCTTTCACCAGCGTGATCCCCAGATAGCGGGCCAAGTAGGCGTCTTCGAATTGGCGGTAATTGCCTTCCGTCGGAGTCAGCAGAGCGACACGAGGGTTGTCACGATCGCGATGGGCTAGCGATCGCAAGTGCTCACGCAGTGCGCTAAAAAAACTTGCGATTCGTTTCGTCTTCGTATTACGGATCAACTGCGGATACAGCCGGCTAGTAATGATCCGGTTTTCCAACAAGTATCCCAATCCACTGGGCGCGCGCGTCCGATCGCTCTGCACCAGCCAGTTGCCATTAACATCGCGCGAGACTTCCGTGGCAGTCAGATGCAGATGATGAGTGTCCGTCTTCAGCGAGTGATAGACACGATGAAAATGCGGATTCGCCCAGAGCAGATCGGCGGGAACGATCCCATCACGCAACAAATTCTGGTCGCCCAGCAAGTCTTCCAAAATCTTGCTCAGCAGCAACGTCCGTTGCTTGAGGCCTGATTCCAAAAATGTCCAGCTACCGCTATCGATCAGGACCGGCAAACTGGACAGCTGCCAAGGACGCGGCGTTTCGTCCCGCTCGTCATCAATTTGAAACGTCGTGCCGTTTTCATGAATCAGCTTCTGGACAGCTTCGGCACGTCGTTTAAGTCCTTGCTGACCAAGCGTGTCAAATTCTGACGAGCACAGGTTCCAATGAGGGCGCAGCTGTCCGCCGGCACTCTTCATTTCATCGAAACGATCTGGCAGAGTGCAGTACTGCTGCACTATCGACGACGGGGCGACCAATGGATTCACTTCGACAGCGGCTAGGTGTTGAGTTTTGACAAAGGATTTTCACGAACGCGGATGGGCTCAGCGAGACAACCTGGACTCGCTAGATCAAACATACTTTCGCAAATCGAAGGTTATCGGATATTCGTTGGGCCCGGTCGTAGGCGGAAGCGGAGGAACATCGACGACACCACCGGTGACCGTCCCGGCGTCAAATCGTGTCGCACGCCGTGTTTCCGCTTCGCTGGCGTTGATCGGGAGCTTATCGTAAGTCAGGCCGGCGGGATGCGACACATGGTACCGGCATCCACCCACGCTATGTCGCCGATTTCGGTCAACAATGTCGAATTGCAGCGGAGTATGAACCCCAATCGTTGGGTGCAAACATCGCGGCGGTTGCCAGGCCCGATATTTCACTCCCGCAATGTACCGCCCTGCGATATCGGTCGCATGCATTGGCACCTGCTGCCCATGACACAAAATCGCGTGACGCGTCGGATCGAACCCGTCCGCTGAAATCTGCAACCGCTCCATCGACGCGTCAACGTATCGCGCCGTGCCTCCTGCCGAAGGCTCTTCGCCCATCAGATACCAGGGCTCAATCGCACTGCGAAGTTCAATGCGAACATCGTCACGCGTCATTTCCCCAATTTTGGCAAACCGGAAATTAAATTGCGGCACAAACCAATCAGGATCCAAATCAACACCACGATCATTCAGCACCTCAATCAGCTTGACCAGATCGCTCCAGACGAAATGAGGAAGCAAGTACCGGTCATACAAAGAACTACCCCAGCGCGTCAGCGGCTCTTCTAACGGAGCCTCCCAAAACGCGGCCACCACGGATCGAATCAAGAGCTGCTGGACCAAGTTCATCTGCTCGTGCGGCGGCATCTCAAAGGCACGCAGCTCCAACAGACCCAAACGCCCGGTCGGCGAATCGGGTGAGTAAAGTTTGTCGATGCACATTTCAGCGCGATGCGTGTTGCCAGTCAGGTCAACCAACAAATCACGGAACAGCCGATCCACCATCCAAGGTGGTTCAGCGGGTGTTAGCTTGCCCAATTGTTGAAGCGCTATTTCCATCTCGTAAACGGCGTCAGGCCGCGCTTCGTCCATCCGCGGTGCTTGGCTAGTAGGTCCGATGAACTTTCCACTAAACAAGTACGACAGCGCGGGATGATTGTGCCAAAATCGAATCATGCTGCCCAATAGATCCGGACGCCGCACAAACGGACTGTCCGCTGGCGTCGAACCGCCCATCACAATGTGCGCGCCGCCGCCAGTTCCCGTGTGCTGACCGTCCAGATCAAACTTGTCTGCCCCCAATCGGCAATGCCTCGCTTCCTGGTACATCGTATCGACAAGCTGCACCAATTGATCCCATGAACCCGACGGTTGCACGTTGACCTCGATCACCCCCGGATCGGGTGTGATCTTGAAGTACTCCAAACGGTCGTCGTTGGGCGGAAGATACCCTTCCAATATCACAGGCAGATCGGTGTCACTACAGACTTGCTCGATCGCAGTCACCAAGTCCAGGTAGTCTTCCACTCGCTTTGTTGGCGGCAGGAAAACATACAAACGACCGTACCTGGCCTCCACACAAAGTGCGGTGGGAATCACCTCGCCGTCACCATCGTCGGCGGGCTGCCCGAAATCGTCTTCCTCCTCCGTATTCTCCTCACCGCTTTTCTCCTTCTGCAACTTCGCTAATTCCGCAGCGTGAGCAGCCGCATCTCGCTGGAGCTGTGTTCGCAATTGATCGCCATCGACAACATCGCTTTCCGCATCGCGACCGAGCGTTCGCGAATGGGCAGCAACAAAATCGCTCCGCAACGGCTCAGTCAGCGACGTGTCACGCTCCGGCGTAATCAACCGTGTTGGCGAGAGCGGCTGTCGCGTAGCAAAAGGATCGATGTAGGCACTTTCCGTCACGGCATTGATTCCGGTCCCCGGAAGGGTGTCCAGTGGCAGACGCAATCCGATGGGTGAATTCCCTGGGACCAAGTAAACGCGTTCGCTTCGCACCGGCCAACGGCTACTTTTCCATGGCGAACTGGCTTGCCACCAAGCGCGACGAAGCGGCATCACGTATCCGACCGGTTGCCCCAGGCCACGCGTGAACGCCCGGACCATCATCTCTCGTTCGTTTGGATCGTCCAATTCCGCTTTGGTCGGAACCGTATCAACTGGCAACCGCTGTTCACGCCACAAATAGTGAAACGTGTCTTCGTAAACGGGAAAGCTACACTTCACATCCACGCCCAATTGCGCCGCCAAACATTTGGTGAACCTTTTCGCGTGCGTATGGTTATGTCCGTAGTCGACGCCTTCATCAGCAATCCACTTGGGATCCTGCCAGACCGGCTGTCCGTCACGACGCCATAAACAGGTCAAGGCCCAGCGAGGCAACGACTCGCCGGGATACCATTTGCCCTGACCGTAGTGCAACATTGCACCGAAGCCGTACTTTTCGCGCAGTCTCATCAGCAACATATTGCTGCGTACACGCTTGTCTTCACCCACCGCATCGGTGTTCCACTGTGGATCGTCGGCATTGTCGATCGCGATGAACGTTGGCTCGCCACCCATCGTCAGCCGCACATCGTTTTTCGTCAGTTTTTTATCGACAATCGCCCCGACCTTCATGACATCCGCCCACTGCTGATCGGTCAGTGGCTTGGTCACGCGAGTCTCCGATTGCACCCGAGTGACCGACATTTCATGTTCAAACGTCACTTCGCATGCTTCATGCCCGCCCGTGATCGGAGCGGCTCCGGTGTAGGAGGGAGTACACGCAAGCGGAATATGACCTTCACCGGCCATCAAACCACTGGTTGGGTCCAGCCCGACCCAACCTGCGCCAGGCAGATACACCTCCGTCCATGCGTGAAGATCGCAGAAATCTTCCGTCGGTCCCTCCGGGCCTTCGACCGGTTTTTGATCGGGCGCTAGCTGAATCAGATACCCCGAGACAAACCGCGACGCCATTCCAATGTGCCGGAAGGCCTGAACCAGCATCCACGCGGAGTCGCGACAAGAACCACTCCCTTTCGTCAATGTCTCCTCGGGAGTCTGGACGCCTGGTTCCATTCGCACCGTGTATTCGACCTGAGCCTGCGCAGCACGATTCACATCGACCAAGAAGTCGATCACCTTTTCGCGCTGCTTCGGCAGCGTATCGATCCACCGCTGCAAACGCGGCGTGATGGGATCCGCCTTTAAGTACGGCGCCAGCTGAATCCTCAAGTCATCCGGGTAAGCAAACGGCCAGGAACTCGCATCATCGTCCAGAAAAAAGTCGAACGGATTGATCACCGTCATTTCCGCAATCAAGTCCACCGCCACGACAAATTTGTTGGTTGGCTGCGGAAACACCAGCCGCGCCACAGGGTTGGCAAATGGGTCCTGCTGCCAATTCAAAAAGTGCTTGTCCGGCTCAATTCGAAAGTCGTAAGCGCTGATTTCTGTGCGACCGTGGTAGGCCGGCTTTAACCGAACCAACTGGGGCCCCAAAGAAATCAAGCGGTCGTAGTGGTAACTAGTCTTGTGCCGAAGTGCGACGCGAACGGTCATGCGGTGACTTGCGAGTTGAAGTAGTCTTGATGGAGTGATTCGCTAACCGTGTTCAGTTCAATCTGAATCGAATCAACAAACTCATGGACACCGCTTGCGATCACTTCTTTGACATTGGTGTGCGACAAGCGGTGACGTAAGGTGCCGATTTTCTCAAGCGAACTACGGTAAGTTGCGTCCCCGTGAATTTTCTCGATTTCCCGCAACGACCAATCCACCCCTGAAACACATCGCAGGATCGAGCGCGGGAACGTTTTGTGAAGCAAGAAAAATGCGATCACTTTTTCTATGTTCAATACTTGGTGTTCTCGCCGGTAAGCCTCGAACCCACTAATCGCAGAGAGCACCGTTGACCATTGCAGGTCATCAATCGCGGTGCCAACATCTTGTGAATTGGGCAGCAAGTTGTAGTATTTCACATCCAGAATCCGCGACGTCTTATCGGCACGTTCAAGAAGCCTGGCGGCGTTTAAGAAATGCCAACGAAGGTCGTGCGCCATCGTGCTATCGATGATGCCAGTCCACATCAACGAATGCTGACGAACTTCATCGAAAAACTCGGCCGTAGGATCCTGCAGCTGGGCGTCTTTGGCATCGCGGACAAAGTAGTAAAACGCATTGAGTTGCTCAAAAACTTCCGTTGACAGAGTTTCGCGAACCGACTTTGCGTTTTCTCTCGCTGCACGCAAGCAAGTCAACATCGAACTGTGGTAACGGTTGTCGAAAGCCAAAAAGTTCACCACCGACTTTGCACTCATGTCCGCAAAGTTCTTCTTGTACCATTGGGTATCTCCGGTGACGCGAACCAACGGCTCCCACGGGTCCACAAAATCCTCGGGCTGGTCCAACTCGGAATGCAGAGTGACCTCCAAGAACCGGGCATGGTTCTCCGCTCTTTCGACCTGTCGGGACATCCAATAAATGGATTCAGCAACACGGGACAGCATCAATACAACTCAAATAAAAAATGAAACAAAGCGATTCGCGACTAACAAAGCCCAATCGAATCAAAGTTGGAACGACACGCTAAAAACGCTAATTCGTGGCGACCTGCTGGTCCCCGACCGCGGCAACCCAGGTGTCTTTGCTCCCGCCACCTTGCGATGAATTGACAACCAACGAGCCTTCACGAAGCGCCACTCGCGTCAAGCCACCTGGCAAGACCCAAACGTCGTCTTGGCCACTGCACAGAATGTAAGGCCGCAAATCAACGTGCCGGCCTGAAATTTGATCGCCAACAATCGTCGGAACGCGAGACAGCTGGAGCGTTGGCTGCGCAATCCAATTGCGAGGATTCTCACGGATGTTCTTCGCGAACTCCTCGCGTTCCGCTTCGCTCGCGTGTGGACCAATCATGATCCCGTAGCCGCCAGATTCCGCCGCTGCTTTGACCACTAGTTCGTCCAAGTGATCCAGCACGTACTGGCGGTCGTCGTCGCGCGAACACAAGTAAGTGGAAACGTTTGGCAAAATCGCTTTTTCGCCCAAGTAGTACTCAATCATCTTCGGCACAAACGCATACACCACTTTGTCGTCAGCGACGCCCGTGCCGGGGGCATTTGCCAAGGTGACGTTTCCAGCCTGGTACGCCCGCATCAGTCCGGCCACTCCCAACATTGAATCGGCGTTGAATACGTCCGGATCAATGAACGTGTCGTCCACACGACGATAGATCACATCAACTTGTGTCAGGCCCGCCGTCGTGCGCATGTAAACCTTGTCTTTTTCGATCGTCAAATCGCGGCCTTCGACCAACTGAACCCCCATTTGCTGCGCCAGGAACGAGTGTTCGTAATACGCGCTATTGAAAACCCCTGGGGTCAACACCACGACGACGGGGTCATTTCGCCTGCCCGGTGCAACCGACTTCAGCATGTCGTAAAGTCGCGCTGGATAATCTGCCACGGGCCGAACACGCGACGCGCGAAAAACCTGTGGAAAGTTCCGCTTCATCACATGCCGATTCTGCAGAACATAAGAAACGCCCGACGGGCATCGCAGATTGTCTTCCAGAACAAATACATTCCCCGCATTGTCGCGAACCAGATCCGTTCCGGTCACGTGACACCAGACGCCCTGCGGTGGCTTCAGCCCCTTGCACTGGGGCAGATACGCCTTGGCCGAATCGACCAAATCAGCCGGCACGACGCCGTCGTTGATGATGTTACGGTCGTTGTAAACATCGTCCAAGAATCGGTTCAGCGCCCGAATGCGTTGCTTCAGCCCCGCGTCGATTCGTTGCCACAACATCGCCGAAACGATGCGGGGAACCACATCGAATGGCATGATCTTTTCAGTGCCCTGAGAATCACCATAAACCGTGAAAGTGATGCCCATCCGGTACAAAGCCCGCTCAATGGCAGCCTGACGTCGTCCTAGTTCCACTACCCCCATCTGGTTAATCAGTTGAACCAGCAAAGCAGCGTCCGCGCGGGCAACATTGTCCGACGTTACTAATTCGTCAAAATACCGACCGGCGTCATACCCCGATAATTGAGGAAGCGGACCTCCGGCGGTCTGGGAGCCCGAACAGTCCTGTAAGGGTGGATTGGAAGGATCTTGTGATGACTGAGTTTGAGAGGTCATTTCACACTAGGTGTTAAGGACTCTGCTCGCCCATGAAGACGCAGTGAAGCCTGCGTTCACAGTACAAACCGTGGAAATCGCCCAGGTCCGCCTCCGGGTTTTGCGAGTTTACCAGCCCAACAACACACCGGCGAATGGTTCTTTCGCATCGAATGGACGTTGGCCCTAGCGGTTCCGCAAAGGTGGCCTAACGGCGATATAGCTTCCACCCCTACAATGCCAAATTGAAGATCCGGTGAAAAACATGACATCGTTTCCATCGTCCAATTCTCTCCTTCTCTACACACAAAACCATCCCCAATGCTGCCGTCACCGCGTTTGCGATCTTTCTTAGCAGGCCGTCATTCTTTTTCGATTGCGGAGCATGTTGGACCAACCCGAAACAGCCTGGCAACTTGGGCATCACGGCTGATCGCGATCACTTGGGTGTTGAGTCTAAGTCACGCGCCAGCACAAAATTTTGGACCACTGCTCAACCCGCCCGCAGTCAATGCGCCAACGCAGGATTCCTCCCAGCGAACAGAAA
>CAYUGI010000001.1:31812-66452 GCA_964444105.1 uncultured Pirellulaceae bacterium | reverse complement strand
CCAGCGAGAAAAACCACCGACCTCCTCCAATCAAGACGATGCCCGCGAAGACTCAGCGCCCCCCACAAAGCAAGACTCGTCGCCATCCGAGACCGCTTCCAAAGCGGCTCTCTTCAAATCGCTGCGCAGTCGCGTCGGTGAGTCCAAGCTGTCCGACGACGAAAAGAAAGCCACACTTCAGATCATCGACCAAGGCGAATCCCAGCTTGCCGAGTTGCAAACGAAGACGAAATTGATCCAAGAGCGTGCAGCCGCTTTGGCGATCGTGCCTCAACGCTCAAAGCAGTTGTCGCAAACACTCGATGAACTGACGAAATTCAAACCTGAAATCCCCAAGGAAGACTCGCTGGCAACCTTGGAAATCCAACTCGCTAAATCGGAAGCTGAACTGACGGCGGCAAAAAAGTCGGTGCTAGAAACCGAATCTGCGATGACACGAACATCACAACGGCATCGCGAAATCGAAGAAGAACTGCCCACGCTCCAAGAAAAGCTAGCAGAACTGAAAACGCCAACCCAAAACGACCTCTCCTCCGAAGCAAGTCTGCAGGATCAAGCAGAACAAGCCGAATCCCAAGTCGCGGCTCGACTGACGCAGCTGCGCATCGAGTCGCTTAATGCCGAGACTGCTCTGTTGGACGCCGAGCTAGCAGCCAATCTACCGCAACTACGACGCGATGTGGCTGTGCGTCGCGCTGACAACCTGCAGCGACAGAAAGAAGCTGTCGAAGCCGTCGTCGAAAAACTTCGAGCAGTCGAAGCTGCCAAACGGGTTGAATCAGCAAACGAGCAACTGCGCCAGTTGCACCCGGCGCTGCAACCGATCGGCGAAAAGAACAAGGAACTGGCTGAGTCCAGCCAGGAGCTCGCCGTCAAAATAGAGCAAATCCAAAAACTCATGACGCAGCGATCTGCGACGTTGGAACAACTCGAAGGTTCACTAAAACAAGCCAAAGCTGCCGTTGAAACGGTTGGCCTGACCGATGCCGTTGGTGCCATGCTTCGCAATCTGAAACAAGGACTCCCGGCTTCCAACGAATACCTACTAAACACAGCCGATCGTCAGTCCGAGATCAACGACATCCAGTTCGAACTTTTTGAATTGACGGACTTGCGTAACAAGAAGCTCAGCCAAATGGCGGTAAAACTTTTACGAGAAACAAAGGCTCCCGTCTCAGTAGAAGAAAAATCCACGCTAGCTGCCAAAGCAGAAGAGCTTCTGCAGCAACAACGCACCGATTTTCTTGATCCAGCGATTCGCACGAAGAACAACTATTTCAACGCACTGGTGTCGTTATCAACGACCGAACATCAAATCATCAAAACAGTCCAGACGATTCGGCTGTACGTTGATGAACGCGTGCTCTGGGTTCGCAGCACGCAGCCGCTTACGTCTCAACTGGCTCCATCCAATGAAGAGTCTTGGTTTTTACAAACCAGCTCATGGGATGGCACGCTGCCACGCTTAGCCAGCGATTTCAAACGACGCCTGTTTCTTTGGTGCGTATCGATCCTGGCATTGATTTGCTTGGTGCGATTTCGGGCGTCGCTGCGCAGCGAGATTGCCGAACTGGGAGAACAGGTCAGCCAAGCGGGGTACACACGTTTTCTGCCCACAATCAAAACCCTCATGCTGACGGTATTCACCGCCGCGCCGCTATTCTTCACCTTTGCGTTTCTCAGCTGGCGACTGGACGCAATCGCTGGTGGCAATGGTCCAATCAATGCACTTTCCAACGCTTGCTTCACGTTCGCACTCGGTTATTTTCCAGCCGAAATCGTCCGGCAAATCTGTCGTCCAAAGGGCCTTGCTGAAAGCCACTTCGGATTACCGCCCAAGCAGGTCGCCATGGTAAGACGCGGAATGCGTCTGACGCTTTTCATCGTGCTACCACTCATAACGGCCACGGCGTTTCTCAATTCAAGTGGCCTCGTCATTGGACGCGACACCCTGGCCCGCTACACCTTCGTCGCTGGGATGGCGGCCCTGGCCTGGATCTTGATGCGTCTTTTCAGCCCTCATCAAGGTGCGTTTGCCCAGTACATTCGCAAGCATCCAGACGCTTGGGTCTCTCGGCTGACCTTCGTTTGGTTCCCATTATTGATCGCACTGCCAGTTGCGTTGGCCATTCTTGCCATCGTTGGCTACTACTTCACCAGCCAACAACTCGGCTGGAGGCTCTATCGCAGTGCCGTGGCCATGTCGATTCTTGCGCTCGTGTCGTTCTTGATACTCCGATGGGCGATGCTGCGGCGACGGCAGCTAAAGATCGACGAGCTCAGGGAACGCAGAGCGGCGGCAGCTGAAGCCGCCGCTCCGGAAACCCCCGTCGAAGCGTTTGACCTCAGCAGCATTGACCTAAGCAGTCAAGTTCAGCAAACCAAGCAAGTCTTGCAAACAACCATGATTGTCGCCGGGCTCGCATGGCTTTGGCTGGTATGGAAAGATGTCTTTCCTGCGCTGGGCCTATTGGACCAATGGCCCATCTGGACAACCACCACCACCATCGCTGAAATCGTGCCGACCGATGATGGCGGCAGCTTCACCCGCACACGGGATGTTCCTGAAAAAATCACGATCGCAAATCTGGGCTTTGCGATCTTTGCATTTGGAATCACCGTCGTCGCCATTCGCGACCTACCCGGCCTGCTTGATTTTGCTGCACTAAGACGCATGCCCTTGGACCGTTCGACGCGATACGCAATCACCACGATCACCACCTACCTGATCGCAATGGTTGGCTTGGTCGTTTGCTGCCAGTGCATTGGGCTTCACTGGAATCAAATCCAATGGATGGCGACTGCTCTGACCTTCGGTCTCGCCTTCGGACTGCAAGAGATGTTCGCAAACTTCATTGCCGGCATCATCATCCTGTTCGAACAACCCGTCCGCGTCGGTGACGTCGTCGAGATCGATGGTGTCACAGGCTCAGTCACTCGCATTCGAATTCGAGCAACGACGATCTCCAGCTGGGACAGAAAAGACTATATCGTTCCCAACAAGGAATTCATCACCGGCAAGTTACTCAACTGGACGCGCAGTGACGACATTTGCAGGATCGTCGTCGAAGTCGGGATCGCTTACGGATCTGACACCGACCTCGCCCGGCGGCTTCTACTAAAAGCAGCGAATGACCACCCCGAAGTGCTCGCCGAACCGCCGTCAATCGCATCGTTTGAACAGTTTGGCGACAACAGCTTGAACTACAAGCTGCGTGCGTTCATCAAGTCTTATGAAAAACGCTTCTACGTGACACACGACTTGCACACAGCGATCGATCAAGCGTTCCGAAAAGCCGAAATCGAAATCTCGTTCCCACAACGCGACCTCCACCTTCGCACTGTCCCAGAGCCGATGCGTCGACTGATGACAGAACGGCAGACGACCAAGAACACCTAGGCTGTAAAGCTTCTAGCTGCGGAGTACTTCCGCGTTGACGCGTCGCGGCAACGACAGCCAGATTGCTGATGGTGCCGCCTTGCGAAGACCACGACCTGACTAGCGACTCGCGTCGCTTGTCCGACTCGCTGTCAGTGGTCCGATTCGCTGCTGGACGAATCCGCGTCGGACTTTTTGTAAGAGATCGGACGTCCCGCCCGTGTTGCCGCGTTCTCTGACTGCGACGATCCGCTTGAATCGCCGGACTCAGATCGCGTTATCACTGGAAAACTAAGCCCGTGAACAGTCTGAATGAAAACGGATGATTTACAAAACATGATCTTTTCCTAATACGAATCACTAAGTGAGTTCGAGATGTAACAGCAATCGGTGTTCCAGTACGCCATCGGTATTCGGCAAGTCAAGCTCTTTAGATCCACTTCATGTCCGCTTGGTGCACGATATTCTCACTTTTTGCCGAAAGATCGTCGATCGAACTTCCTCTGCGGTCAACTCTGCGGCTTTCAAACTGCCGTACCAACGGATTGCAGAATTGGCAGTCCATCAGAAACGCCGGAACAAGTAAGTTGTGAAAAACGTCGATGTAGGTAAATCCACCATGCGTGATTATTGAGCACAGTGGTAACTAATACGGCAGTTCACTGATGGTTTTGACGCCATCGAAGACACTCAGCAATCGCATTGTTCATTTCAGCGTTGGAATGCCAATTGCAGGCGGGAAGCCTTTCGCTAGCGTTGTCGAATCACTACCCAGATTTTTTGCGCGACAAAACCTGACACCCGAGCTTTGAACTCTCAACCAGCTCGCACTCTTACCAGTTATCAACGACTTTGACTCAACAACCTCCCAGGGCCTATCGCCACACCAAGATCATTGCAACGCTTGGTCCGGCAACACAATCACCAGAGCAACTTGAAAAGTTGATTCAATCAGGTGTCGATGTCGTCCGATTGAATATGGCACACGGAACAGGTCAATGGGCTCGTGATATTGTTCAGCGTATTCGCGAAGTTTCAGCAAAGGCTTCTCGCCATGTTGCCGTGATGATGGACATCAAGGGCCCCGAGATTCGCACCGGACCGGTCGATACACCTATCGCACTTCACGTCGGCGACGAAGTGTTTCTGCAAACCGGAAATACCCCACCGCCCGAAGTTCAACGCGGCGACGGAGCCTTTCATTGCGTCACGGTGAACTACCCCGACCTGGGTCACGATATCGAACTCGAAGCGATCGTTCTGGTCGATAGTGGCCTGCTGCGTCTGCGCGCAAAGTCGAAGGACGAAACAGGTGTTCTGTGCGAAGTTTTGACTGCCGGAACACTTGGATCGCGACGACACATCAACCTGCCGGGCGTTGAAGTGGGCCTTCCTGCATTGACCGACAAAGACGTTCAAGATGTCAAAGACGGGATCGCTGCAGGAATCGATTTCGTCGCGTTGTCATTTGTGCGACAAGGCAAGGATGTTCGTGTACTGCGCGAGCTACTTGTTGAACTGGGCTCATCGGCGCGAATCATCGCCAAGATCGAAGAGCATGCCGGTGTCGCCAACATGGTCGAAATTATCGACGAAAGCGACGCAATCATGGTCGCCCGTGGCGATCTGGGCATTGAGATCGACTACCACCGTTTACCATTGATTCAGTCCCAACTTGTCGATTTATGTCAGCAAGAAGGAAAGCCCGTCATTATCGCGACGCATTTGTTGGAATCAATGATCGTCTCTCCGATGCCCACACGAGCCGAAATCTCTGACGTCTCCAATGCAGTTCGCGAACAAGCTGACGCAGTGATGCTTTCAGGCGAGACAACAACAGGCGCCTATCCGATCGAATCCGTCCAAGTGATGGCCAACATCATCGGCAGCATTGAACCGAGTGTCAGCCATGCACTGAACTCTCGCATCAAACTGCACGAGCCCAAAGCGAAGATGCTGCGGTCAGCCGCCGTGCTCGCCCAAGATCTTGATCGATCGGGGATCGTCGTTTTCACGCGCAGCGGATTCCTGGCGTACGTGCTGGCAGCGCTTCGCCCCAGGGGCGTCCCAATTTTTGCGTTTACGGATCAGGACGACGTTTTTCGCCAGTGCCTCCTGCCTTGGGGTGTCGAGCCGTTCTTGATGGACTTTTCCTCCAATCCAGAAGAAACAATCGCGGGCGCTTTGGCGATACTCAAAGACCGTGGATGGGTTGAATCGGAGGACTGGCTCGTTGTCATTACCAATGCACTCGCCAATGACAAAATCATCGACTCGATGCAGCTACGACAAGTCGGGCCTGTTTCCAACTAAGCTCCTTGGTAAAGACGTTCCTTGATAACCGTCCCGAAATAACATCGGCACGTTGGACATCCATACGTTGAACATCCATCTCCGTCGTAAAATCCGGAAGGTGATCCTGAGACAGTTCCACATCCGAAGCCAAGCGGGAGCACACAAGCTACAAGCGGGCGCACACAAGCTACTCGTTCACAGGTAGCGTGAAGGAGAACGTGCTGCCCTGACCAGGCTCCGATTCCGCCCAGATCCGGCCGTGATGTCGATCGACAATTCGACGACAAAGCGCCAGTCCGATTCCCGATCCTTTGTAGACAGCTTGCGTGTGCAGCCGCCTAAATATCTCGAACACGCGTTCGACATAATCGGGATCGATCCCGATCCCGTTGTCTTTCAACGAAAACACCCAGTCGTTTTCGTCTCGTTTGACAGATACGTGTACGCGAGGAAGATTCCCTTCGTGATACTTGATTCCGTTGTCAATCAAATTCTGAAGGAGTTGGCAAAGCTGCGTAGGATCGCCCAAGACAATTGGCAAATCTTCGCTCGTGACCAAGGCATGCTTTGCGTCAATCGTCGACTCTAAAAGCTGAACCGCATCTTTAAAGATGTCGTTCATGTTTGTCAATTCATAGGGTTCGGACCGCGACTCGACGCGAGAAAATTGCAGCAGGTCAGAAATGAGTCGCTGCATTCTTGTGGCACTGTTGACAATGCGATTGATGTAGTCGTCAGCCAAGTCATCCAGCTTGCCCTGGTAGTCATCCTGCAAACACTTCGCAAACCCCGTGATGCCCCGAAGTGGTGCTTGCAGATCGTGGGAGGCAACCGATGCAAACTGCTGCAGTTCAAAGTTGCTCTCCCGAAGTGCATCATTGGCGGCTGCCAATTCTTCATTAAGACGCTGAAGTTCGTGTTCGCTCGCGATTTGTTCGGTGATATCGATATGGACGCCCATCACGCGTCGTGGCTTTCCGTCAGAATCAAAGTCGGCGTTGCCCTGCGCCAACAACCAGCGATAACTGCCGTCGGCACATTTCATGCGAAACTTTGACCGATAGTCTGTTGTTTTCTGAGCAAAGTACTCCTCCACTCGTTGCAATGCCATCTTCTCATCGTCTGGATGCAGCCGGGATCTCCAAGCATCGAAATCGCGGAATGCTGCATCTGCTGAGTAGCCCAGTTGAGTCTTGTAAGTCGGCGAAAAGTACACCTCGTCGGTCGTCGCATCCCAGTCCCAAAGACCGATGTTGGCGCGGGTGAGCGCCAAAGAAAGTCGTTCGGACACCTGCGCAAGTTTGCTTCGCCCCGCGTCGATCTGTTGCTGCAATTGCTGCTCAGTGCGAGACTGATTCAAATCCTGCTCCCGACGCCCCACGGCCTCCTTGAAGTTAACGACTACTCCAACTGCCTGGTCTCCCCGAAGTATCGGTGTGGTCCAACACTCCACGCGAAGCGACGTTCCATCGCTTTTCCAGAATGTCTCACAGGCAAAGTAAGCAGGCGCGGTGCGTTGAAACGCCTCGCATGTTTTGTATTCACTCGGCTGCACGTTCGCCCCTTCTGCCTTGGAGCCGTAGATCAATGCGTGCATGCTATGCCCAATCAAGGCATCAGCATTTGGATACCCAAGAATTTTCGCGCACTCAGCATTGGCAAAAGTGCAGTTTCCATCCTGATCCGTGCCAAAGACACCACTCAGGGATGATTGCAGAATCGCATCTCGCTGAGATGTCAGAAACTGCGCTGCCTCAACATGCGTTTTGGATTCCGTGTTCGGTTTTAATGAGTCAGAATCATTCATTCGTCGAGCCCTTGCATCAATAACCGACTCCGGTTGCACCCAGGTGAAAACGGGGTGCCCCGGCAGCCGCTGCACCGGAATCACTTTGTTGTGGACCAATCAGTCTACGCAATTAAGTCTTGGCACATTGATTTCGGCCGTTTTGTGCCGGGGACCAGCTGCGCTTTCCAGTGACCTTTACCAGTAGCCTTGCGTCCGGATCTTGATGTGTGGGCAATTTGCACGGCTTCTCAATACATGCACAGATGTTCCAGGGTCAGTTAGACTCTTGAAACTCAGTCCGCATGCACCATAATAGCGCTCCCCCCAACAGGACGGTCGTTAGTTGATTGTCTCCCTCCCAAGTTGAGCCCACGCGGAGTCGCCTCCGGTCGGCCGATCCATCATTCAGCAAAATGTGATCAATGCCCCCGTCGAGCGACAATTCCGGTGAATCGCGACTAAGCCGGTTGCCTATCGTCATTTGCACGGTGCTGGCCGCGCTGATGATTGCGACCCGCCGAATTGAATTTGCCATTTTGCTACTAGGGCTGCTGGCTGTTTCGCGACGCAAAACGGAAGACTCCTGCTGGCGATTCTGGGCGGTCGGATTCGCGTCGATCTCGATCACGACCATCCTGGTTGCCGCTTCGCAGACTGGCGAACACGTGCCACCGGAACACATGCCACCGGGTAGTCGGACAACGTATATGTTCACGAACACTTTGACACCGTGGCTGGCTGCGTGCGTCATTCCGATCATACAAGGCTACCTCCGATGGAAAGTTCAGCGTCGAACCCCCAGATCAGAGCAAACATTGCTTTCTGCTGAGACGCCGGATTTTGATTCACAGCAGACTTTTGACATCTTGCATGTGCCCGATGAGTCCGAAGACACGGAAATCCAGGGAAGCCTCTACACGGATTTCTCCCACCACACGCTCAGCCAACCCAAATCCCGCTTCAACCTGAGACCCGCAGAGGTTGATCGATTGGTCAATTCTCTACGCCGTGACGGCGACTTCAGTGACGTGCAGCTACGTCTTCTCACGGATTCTCTGCGTCAAACGATTTTCAGGCACCCCAGCGACGTCACTGACCTTTTGACTCCCGGTCGTGAACTGGGAAGTTACACCATCAAGAAACTTCTCAACCAAGGCGGCGGGGGACGCGTCTACGTTGCCCAGCACAAACTCAGCGATCAGCTGGTCGCGTTGAAGGTACTGAAATCCCAAAAACTCAGTTCGCGATTCAGACGAGAGATGTCGCTTGTCGAAAAATTAGCCCATCCCAATATTGTTGTCGCCTATGAAGTTGACGAACAAGACGGATTTCCTTTCATAGCGATGGAACTTTTGTCGGGCGTAGACCTTCACGCTCATGTTCGTGCCGAAGGAAGAACCGACTACGCGACTTCGCTGAGTTGGATCCTTCAGGCCGCACGCGCGCTGGCCCACGCCGATGAACGTGGATTGACCCATCGTGATGTAAAACCAGGCAACCTAATCCTGCACCGCGACAACGTTGTGAAGCTGGCAGATTTGGGGCTGGCAGTTCTTCGATCCAGCGAAAGCGATTCCGTCTCGGAGTTTGTGACTCAAGACGCAGCGGTCGTGGGCACACTGGAGTTTATGGCACCCGAACAAGCGAAATCGCTGTCTTCTGCGGACGCTCGATCCGATATTTTCGGACTCGGCGCGACTTGGTTTTTCCTTCTCGAAGGAAAAACCCAACTGCCTGGACATACTCTCAAGGCACAACTTTCGGCCCTGCTGGTTGATCGAAATTTTCACCTCCTGTCCGAAGGCGTGATGCCCGCACACGCCCGCAAAGTCATCGACCGAATGATCGCCTTTGATCCGGAAGATCGATTCCAAGACTGGAATGAAGTCATCGAAGCCCTTTTGGCATTGTCCGATGACGCTGATTCAAGTCACGCGCCCAGCATCCAAGTGCTGTTGATCGAGGACAACGAAGATGACGTTGTGTTGACGACTCGATTGCTTAGCAAAATGAATCATTCCGTGTTGGTTCACGAGGCAACGACTTTCGCCCAAGCGAAAGAACTATTGTCTCAAAGGATCCAGTTCGACGTCATACTCTCTGACCTTCAATTGCCCGACTCGGCGGGTCTGGATACCGTCAAAGCGATTCGAGAATGCGATCCATCAACCCCCTTGGTCATACTTTCCGGATTCAGTGACGCGTCGATCGGACAAGCTTGCATCGACGCAGGAGCCAATGCGTTTGCCAGCAAGAACGACTTGAACGTTCACGAACTTGAACGCACCATTTTTATCACACGCAGCCAGTGTGAAAGCACGTCGCGCGATCAAAGCGATGTGCCTGCGGGCGCGTCAACGCACTAGCTCTCTGACGGTAAGAATGAAAAAACTGGCCTCCCTCATTGTCAATAAAAAACCACATGCACTCGAAAAAACTCCTCTTTATCATTTGCATTAGTAGCCTGAGCGTCTTGCCGCAGGCAAAAGGACAGCCTGCGTCTAATTCGCTGCGCCCCTTGATGAATGTTCCGGCGAAGAAGATCTATGCCTCGGATTTTTCGACATCGGGCAAGCTTGATAAAAGTGCTTGGCAAGCGAGACAGGGGACGCAGTGGAAAGTGGTCGATGGCGTGCTGAGGGGCGAGCAATCCTCGGCCGAAT
Organism: uncultured Pirellulaceae bacterium; assembly: GCA_964444105.1. Lineage (GTDB taxonomy): Bacteria > Planctomycetota > Planctomycetia > Pirellulales > Pirellulaceae > K23-9. The sequence continues at coordinate 56,326 of CAYUGI010000001.1, read as the reverse complement.
ATCAAGCCCAAAAAGCGGATCACAAAGGCTACGATCCTCGTATCAAGTCGCTAAAAACACCGCGGCAGTTTATTGCTAAGTTCTCCGTGCGATTCATCGGCGGCGATGAAACCAATTTGTTACCGATCTTTGAATTCGGACACCACAACGTGCGTCTAAAATTCAGTGAGTCAGGTGTAGTGATGCTGGCCGATCACGAAACGGTCCAACTGTTTGAAACAGACAAAGTCAAACTAGAATCCGGGCGCTGGTACCACGTGATGGCAGAACGAAATGCGGACGAATTCGTGGTCCAATTTGAAGGCGGGCCAACGCTGTACGCCAAACACAAGAGCCTGGCGATGCCAGTCGCCGATGACAAAGATGGGTTAGGCATCGCGGGCACACGAAAGGGTGTCGTGGAGATCGACAACGTTCAGCTATGGAGCGTTAAAAAAAGCGTCGCGACCGAGTGGCCAGCCGCGCGAGCGAGTTTGCCCAAGTCAGTCGTGAAATCGATTGAAAAGAAGGCAAAGAAGAAAAAGTAGCACTGAGCGATCGACGCAACGGCCAACACAAAAGCGCGCGGATTTGCACAGAGCTTGTTCGCTATCTCTCATCCAACCTCGCATTATCTCTCATACAACCTCACCTCGACTGCCCGAAGTTCGAGGCCGGTGCAATTTGTGATCCCAAACGACATTGATTCGCATTGGCACGAAATCGGCGAGAAGCTATGAACCAATGAGTTCACATTTCTTTGCACGAGGTAATTTCGATGACGAATTCAACTAGGATTTTGACAATCACTTTTGTGCTTGGCTCGACAATGCCCTTGTGGGTATCAGCGCAAGCCCCGACACGCCGTCAAGCAAACGCGTTGCGATCGACGAACGGCCAATCCCAGAGCCACACAATTCAGGCGGATCGTCTGTCAAATCTTCCAGCAGGGCCCGTTGCCGTGGCATCACCTGCGGCTGCCCCCGCAGCCCTAATGAAGGCAAAGCTGGATCGTTCACAAAACGTGCTAGAGGGGTTACTGCGGAAAGACTTTAAGCAGGTTGCGCGGGGGGCTCGTGAAATGAAACGTATCAGTGAAGCAGCCGAATGGCCGCGAGCGCGGGACAATGTTTACGAGCACTTCAGCGCCGAATTTCGCCGTCAATGCAACAGGCTCGAATCACTTGCCAACAGCAGCAACCACGAAGGTGCCACGTTCCTTTATCTACAAATGACGACCACCTGCATTCACTGCCATGACCACGTCCGCGACTCATTGCGGGTTGCCACACTGAAATCTCGCGACAACGTCTCGCTGATTCCCGCCAAATGGCCCGAAGCTCATGCCGGAAAAAAGCCCAACGCTCCGAGCACCAATCGTTTGAACATCAACGCTGATTCAGAGCAAGACTGAACGTGGCGAGCAGCGACCACGATGAATCGCTGCGCCTCCTGCCGGTTGCCTTAACCGTCCACGTTTGACTCACCCGTGACTTTGTCCTTAAACATTGCCAGTCGCCCCAAAGCGTCATCGACGTCTCGCGGCGCGACACCCTTGGCATCCAACGCATCTGCGAAATGACCGCAAAATTTGGCGAAGTGCTGGCCTGTAATCGCATGCGACTTGTGAATCTGCGTTAGCTCTGCGCCGGTGTACTGGACAGGGCCACCGAATGCAGAGGCAAGAAACTGAAACTGCATTTTGTGCAGACGATCGGCCAAAACACCTCTAAAAAAACCAGACAGTTCTGGGTCCGACAGTACTCTCTCGTACATCGCCGCAACAATCTCTGACAGGCCGCTAGCTCCGCCAAGCCGCGCAAACAAATCATCTTCTTCGGACATTTTGGATCCTTGATCGTGTCTTGGGGAATTACGTCCACCCGATCACATACAGGCGTCCGACGCAAAGACATTTTTGTTAAAATTCCGCTCCGACGCAATTAACCGTGCGAATATGCACGGGATGAAGTGTGCGGTTCAGGGCATCCAAGACTCGAACAGCCCGGCGTCACTATCTCAGGCGAATGACTCCCTGCGACTCATGGACGCAAGGGTGCCGGGGAAAGCCTTGAACGCTATAAACTGGCGACAAACGGTTCTTTAGATTCCGCGACTGAAAATCGACTGACCTTTGGCACTAAAGTTGTTCTTCAGAGCGAAGAAATCGGATTTGCATTTTTACTTGACCTATCTCGACGCAGTTCTCTTCTTGGACCTTTCGACCGATCATGGAAGCAACCATCGACGACACATCCAGCACAGCGAATGAAACGCTGCCGCCCGATCAGTTCAGCTACGACGACAAAATTGTTCGCATGTTCGTTACGGCGACAATCGTTTGGGCGTTGGTGGGTACGCTCGCAGGTTTGTTTGTGGCCATATTATTGGTGATGCCATCTTTGACTGCCGGGATGGAATGGCTGTCGTTTGGAAGGCTTCGACCACTACACACCAATGCCGCGATCTTTGCTTTCGCGGGCAACGCTATTTTCGCTGCCGTCTACTACAGCACGCAGCGATTGTGCAAAGCCAGGATGTGGAGCGACACGCTCAGCCAACTTCATTTTTGGGGTTGGCAATTGATTATCGTAGCGGCTGCCATCACGTTGCCACTGGGACTGACGCAAGGACGCGAGTATGCCGAATTGGAATGGCCAATCGATCTTTTGATCGCGGTTGTTTGGCTCTTCATCTTCGGCGGCAATTTCCTGATGACGTTGATCCACCGACGCGAACGACACATGTACGTCGCGCTTTGGTTTTACATCGCCACGATCGTGACAGTCGCGCTTCTGCATGTTTTCAACAACCTGGTCATCCCCGCAGGTTGGTTCAAAGGCTACAGCGTCTACGCCGGTGTGCAGGACGCTTTCATGCAGTGGTGGTATGGACACAATGCTGTCGCTTTCTTTTTGACAACGCCGTTCTTGGGGTTGATGTATTACTTTCTGCCCAAAGCGGCCGAGCGTCCGGTCTTTAGCTACCGGCTTAGCATCATTCACTTCTGGTCCTTGGTGTTCATCTACATCTGGGCTGGCCCCCACCACCTGCACTACACGGCGCTGCCGGAATGGGCGTGCACACTGGGGATGCTGTTCAGCTTGATGCTGTGGATGCCCAGCTGGGGCGGAATGATTAATGGCCTGCTGACACTCCGCGGTGCTTGGCACAAAGTCGCAGCCGATCCTGTACTGAAGTTCTTCGTCGTCGGAATCACTTTTTACGGAATGGCGACTTTTGAAGGCCCGATGCTTTCGATCAAAGCGGTCAACGCCCTGAGCCACTACACCGACTGGACGATCGCGCACGTGCACTCCGGAGCACTTGGCTGGAACGGCTTCATGGCGTTCGGAATGATCTATTGGCTACTTCCGCAGCTGTACCAAACAAAAATCTGGAGCCCCAAGCTTGTCAGCTTGCACTTCTGGACTGGAACGATTGGCATCTTGCTTTACATCATTCCTATTTACGCTGCTGGCTTGATGCAAGGTCTGATGTGGCGAGCGATGGACGAAACCGGCCACTTGGTTTACCCCGAGTTCATCGAGACCATTCAATCCGTTGTGCCGCTGTGGTGGCTGCGTGTTGGTGGTGGTGCGTTGTATGTCGCCGGCGTCGTGATGCTGGCGATCAACGCATTGATGACTTGGACAACACGTCCAGCGACTTACGAAGTACCGGTCTACACGGCACCACGACTCTCCAACGAATACGACGATGGCCCGAAAACCGAATCGGACTTGAAGGAAGTCCCGATGTTGGAAGCAGGCAAGAAGCTGCAAGTCTTCGGCAAAATGAACTGGCACCGTCGCTGGGAGCGTCTGCCAGTAAAATTCACCGTACTGACAACTTGCGCTGTTCTAGTGGCAACGTTATTCGAGTTGGTTCCGACATTCTTGATCCGATCCAACGTGCCAACGATTGCAACGGTCACGCCCTACACTCCGCTGGAACTAGCCGGACGCCACATCTTTGTGTCCGAAGGTTGCTACAACTGCCACAGTCAAATGATTCGCCCAATCGTTGCAGAAACAAAGCGATATGGCGAATACAGCAAGCCTGGGGAATTCATCTACGACCGTCCGTTCCAATGGGGCAGCCGTCGAATTGGTCCTGATCTGGCCCGTGAAGGTGGCAAGCAAAGTAGTTTTTGGCACTGGCGTCACTTCGAGAATCCAACGGACGTGTCACCTGGTAGTGTGATGCCGTCCTATCAACACTTGCTGGACGACGATCTGAAGTTCAACGCGATCGCGCCACACGTTCGCGCCGCTGCATTCCTAGGTGCGGAGTATTCCGACGAAGACTTGAACGATACCGAGGCAGTCGCCCGTCGCCAAAGCGAACGAATCGCAGCAGAGATTGTCGCCCAAGGTGGCCCGGCTGCAATGTTTGACAAACAAGCGATCGCCCTGATCGCCTACTTGCAACGCATCGGCACGGATTTGTTCAAAACGCCTGAACCAGCAAAGAAAACCGCCGCCGATCCCGCTCCAGATGAAGCAGCAGATCGCACAGAGGCGGAGGGTGAAGCAGCGACTGCTGAAACCAATGACGCCGCGACCGATGCAGGGGAGACCAACGAATGATTAGAGACCTCGTCAGCAAACTGGATTACTCGGACTTCGCCGAAATAGCGTTGGCTCTATTTGTGATCGCGTTTGTGTTTATCGTTTTCGGCGCGTTGCGGTTAAGCAAACAGGCCGCAGACCGTTTTGCATCGATTCCCATTAGCGACGAAGTAGAGGACCCAAGATGAGTGAAGCTCCCAAAATGGAACACTCGTATGACGGCATCGAAGAGTTCGATAATCCGTTGCCGGGTTGGTGGAAATGGGTGTTCATCGCAACGATTCTGTTCTCGCCGTTCTACTGGCTCTACTACCACGGTGGTGGAACCGGCCGTTCGATCGAGGACCAGTTCAACGTAGCTTTGGCGGAAAACACGCGTTTGCAATTTGCTGAAATCGGCGACTTGGAACCCAACGAGGCAACCATTGCCAAGTTCATGGGCAAAGACAGCTGGGTCAAAGTCGGCAAGTCGGTGTTCCGCGCCAATTGCATTTCGTGCCATGGCCGCGAAGGCGAAGGAAAGGTCGGCCCCAACTTGACCGATGAAGCGTACAAGAACATCAAGACGCTCGGGGACATTGCCAAAGTCATCAACAAGGGTGCAGGTAATGGAGCGATGCCAAAATGGTCTCACCGCCTGCACGTCAACGAAGTCGTGATGGTGTCCGCTTACGTCGCCAACCTACGAGGCACTAACGCGGAAGGTGGAAGACCAGAGGAAGGCAACAAGATCGCGCCGTGGCCCGCAGCACCTCCCGAAGAAGAAAAACCCAAAGAAGAGAAGTTGTAAAGAGTCGATGGCGCTGGCCCCAATCATTCGTCAGCGCATGTTGGTGTCCCGCCTTCAGGCGGCTTGAATTGGACTGTCGCCGGCTAAAGCCGGTACACCAACGCGTGCGAACGAGAAATCCGCAGCGATCTCAATATCACGTTCATAACTGATCTTCAGTCAACACAGAAACAATGAAACCACCACCCAAGAACGACGGACAGACGCTCCCTGTTCTTTCGGGTGATGGGCATTCCAACGACGCTCTCTTGGACTCGCCCCAGCACGTTCTCAGCACGCTCGAAAAAGACGGCAGTCGCCGCTGGCTGCACCCAAGACTGTCGACCGGGACGTGGTGGCAACGACGACGTGTGGTCGCGTACTTTCTGATGGTGATTTTCGTCGTGGTTCCGCATTTACGGGTCAATGGAAAACCACTCGTGCTGTTGGACATCGCGCGGCGACAGTTCACTGTCTTGGGAAAAACATTTTTGCCCACTGACACGGTGGTACTCGCGTTCTTGATGCTAAGCGTATTCATCACCATCGTGCTGGTGACGGCAGTAGCCGGCCGAGCTTGGTGCGGTTGGGCCTGTCCGCAAACGGTCTACATGGAATTTCTATTTCGGCCAATCGACCGTTTCTTTCAAGGCACCACCGGCAAAGGCGGCTCACCTAAGCGAACCGATGGGCTTCGCCAAGTTGCTCGCGTTGCCGTTTATTTTGTATTGTCATTCTTCTTGGCTCACACCTTCCTGGCGTACTTTGTCGGCACCGAACGACTGGCCGTTTGGGTCCGCAGTTCACCGTTGACGCATCCCACTGCGTTTTTGGTAATGGCCGGAACCACCGCCGCGATGATGTTTGACTTTCTGTATTTCCGCGAACAAATGTGTACGATCGCCTGCCCGTACGGACGTTTTCAGTCGGTGATGTTGGACGAACAATCGCTGATCGTGGGCTACGACCCCGTCCGCGGCGAACCTCGCGTGAAAGGCAAGCGGACCGATGGCGACGGAAAAGGAGACTGCGTTGACTGCCACCGCTGTGTCGTGGTCTGTCCAACAGGGATCGACATCCGCGAAGGCCTGCAAATGGAGTGCATCAATTGCACTCAGTGCATTGACGCCTGCGATGATGTGATGGAGCGAGTCGGCAAGCCCAAAGGACTGATTCGGTACAGTTCCCAAGACGCCATCGCTCGCAAACCGAAGAAACTGATTCGGGGGAGAACCATCATTTACCCGGTGATTCTGGTGGCAGCACTCTCTGCCTTTGGCCTAGCGATTCGGTCGAAGTCGGGGTTTGATGCACGTCTGATTCGCGGACGCGGTGCACCATTTACCGTCATGCAGTCGCGCGAGGTAATGAATTCGTTCAACATGCGACTGGTCAATCGCACCGATCAACCGCAAACCTATACGATTACGGTTGCTTCACCGGAGGGAACTCGATTGGAAATCGTGGACGACGAAGGCTTGAGCCTTGACGTCGGCAAAACGTCGCTGGTGCCCTTTGATATTCGATTCCCGATGAACATGACCAACCAAGATGGCACCGCAGCAGCAGAACTAAAAGTCAACGACACTGGCGGCAACGAGCGCATCGTCATACTGAAATTGTTGGGACCGAGGCAATAGCGATGATTCAAAACGAAAACGCGGAGCGAGTAACGGCTGAAAGACGCGCCAAGTATTTCTGGGTTTCACTTGTGGTGACGCTGCTTACCATTCAGATTGTGATCGGCGCAGTCGCGATTCACCTTGCAACGGGTGACCCAACGGTTGCGATGGTTCCCAACTATCACCAGACAGCCTTGAACTGGGATCAACAGAAACATGTCGCCTCCGCCGCCGATCGAATGGGCTGGACGATCGACTTGAAAGCATCGGATGTCGCAGATGGCCAAGGCCGACGCGCTGTTGAAGTCGCCGTGCTGGATCAGCATGGCGATGAAGTCGATGACCTACAGTTACGAGCGACTGCTTACCATCACGCGGCCGCTAGTGATGTCTGCAGCTTCTCGGTCGACTCGATCGGCAACGGAAACTACTTGGCATTGGCGCCGCTGGGCCGATCGGGAATTTGGAATCTGCGCATCGAAATCTCCGGAGCCGATGAACCCATCCGATTGCTAAAAACGATCGAGGTGATTCAGTGAGTCACGATCGACACCCCAACCTGCCGCCATTTCCACAGAGGTGCCAGCGATGTGGATTCTAATTTCTGCGGTGGCAACGGCCAGCTTGCTTGGCAGCATGCACTGCGTAGGCATGTGTGGACCGCTGGCGATTTGGGCCAGCGGCGCGGGTGACTCCGCCAAAAAGCGAACGGTCGCGGTCGCCACATTCCTGTATCACATTGGTCGATTGGTGACGTATTTGATCGCCGGTCTCATTGCTGGCGTCATCGGCAGCGCTGTTGAAATTGGCGGTCAATGGCTTGGCTACCAAGTCATGGCGGCTCGCTTCGTTGGCGCAATCATGATCGTCGTTGGAGTCGTACGGCTTTACCAAATAGCACGCCCGAAAGCTGGTGGCACAGCGACCGTCAAGCCTTCCACCATCAGCGGGCTGCTGCTGAAAGCACGGCCGTTCCTGTTTCGCCTGCCGATTCCCGCCCGAGGACTGATGACGGGAATGCTGACGACATTGTTGCCCTGCGGATGGTTGTATCTGTTCGCACTGATCGCGGCTGGTACTGGAAGCGTTACCATGGGGCCGGTCGTGATGTTCGCGTTTTGGATCGGAACCGTTCCTGCATTGACTGGGCTGATTGCCGGCACGCGTTTGTTATCGCAACCATTCGGCTTGCTTGTTCCCACGGCGGCGGCTGTCTTGCTAATCGTTGGTGGCGGGTTCACTGCCTCGGGTCGAGGCTTTGCGGGTTTGACATCGCTCGATTCGCTTTCGCCGAACGGCAACGACACGGCATCGCTTATCAGGCAAGCCGCAAACGCTGGCGATCAACCGTTGCCTTGTTGCTGCGAAGATGGATCGGGTGCTTGCGCGTTACCATCGGCTGAAACATCTGCTGCAAGCCCAGTTGCCACAAGCCCAGTTGCCACAAGCCCAGTTGCCACAAGCCCAGTTGCCACAAGCCCAGCCATCGCCTCACCCAGCGGCAGCTGATCCATGCCGTCCACTGAACCCCAGCCGCTGACCACAGAAAAGACGACGTCGGAAGCGTTCTCTACCAAGTCGGTACTACCTTGCGTGCACTGCGGACTCGCGACACCATGCGCAGATGACGCAGATCCAACGAGCCTATTTTGCTGTAACGGATGCCTGGGAGCCTACCAGTTAATTCACGGTTGGGGATTGGATGACTTTTATGCGCTCCGCGACCAAGCTACATCGACAGCGGCTGCGCAAGTTCGCGCTGACGCGTCACGGTTCAACGAATTCGATCGCGACGAATTCCTGGGAATCTCCAAGCCGATCGATCAGCCGGGCGGTCGCAAGCTGTCTCAATTGGCAATTCATGGTTTGCACTGTGGTGCCTGTGCTTGGCTAATCGAAAATGCAGCCGCACGCACGCCAGGCTGGGAATCGGCCCGTGTAAAAATGAGCGATCATACGATCCGAGTCGCGTACGATCCAAAACAGATTCCGCTCAGCCGAATCGCGGGGCTGCTAAGCCGCCTGGGGTACGATGTCGCGCCGTTGAGCGACGAACCCGACGATCACTTTTGGATTGAAAACCGACGGTTGCTAACCAAAATCGCGATCGCTGCTTTTTGCGCGACCAATGCGATGTGGATTGCTATCGGGCTGTATGCAGGTGATGCCTGGGGAATTGCCGATGGACACCGTATCTACTTGCGTCTATTCGGCACGCTTCTTGGTGTGATTGCCGTCATCTTTCCCGGCCGCACGTTCTTTGCCGGGGCCGTTGCCGCATTGCGTACACGAACGCCGCACATGGATTTACCGGTGGCTCTCGGTTTATCCGTCGGCACACTTGCGGGTGTCGTCAACGTGCTCACGGGTGCGGGCGAAGTCTACTTTGACTCGCTGGCCGTACTCGTCTTTTTTTTGCTGTTGGGCCGCTGGATTCAGTTTCGCCAGCAACACCGCGCGGCACAATCCGTGGACCTGCTAATGCGAATCACGCCCGGACATGCCAGGCGGATCAATAGCGACGGAACAAACGACTTAGTGCCAACGCGTGTGTTGAAAAAACCCGACCGAGTCCTCGTCCTTGCAGGCGAAAGCGTCCCCGTCGATGGCGAAGTTTTGGTGGGCGAATCAATGATCGATCGGTCGCTGCTGACCGGAGAGAGCAGGGGAGTCGCCACCAAACCCGGCGACAACATCTCGGCTGGCACCGTCAATCTGATGCGGCCGATTGAGATAGTCGTTCAGGCCATTGGTCAAGAAACACGGATTGGCCAAGTCATGCAGTCTGTCGAAGCCGCAGCGGTGAAGAAAACACCGATCGTGCAATTGGCAGATCGAATCGGCGGGATCTTTGTTGTCACCGTGACACTCTTGGCTATCGGCACGTTGCTGTACTGGTCGCGTGAAAGCTGGAGCCAAGCAATGGGCAATGCGACATCACTGCTGATTGTCGCTTGTCCTTGCGCGCTGGCCCTGGCAACACCACTGGCCATCGCCGTTGCGATTGGGCGGTCGGCAAAACGCCGCATTCTGGTGCGAGACGGGCAATCGCTGCAGCATCTCTCGCGTCCAGGTACGATTTGGTTTGACAAGACCGGCACGTTGACCGAGGGTCGAATGAGAGCCGAATTCGTAGCGGGCGACATCGAAGCGTTTCGTCTCGCCGCATCGATCGAGACACTCTGTGTTCATCCCATCGCTGAAGCATTGGTTAGCGAAGCGAACCGCCAAGAATTAGCTCTCAGCAAGAATGCCGTCTTGGAAAACGTTGACGTCGGCGGCATTGTCGGGCAGTGCGACGGTCACGCGTTGCTAGCAGGCAGCCTGAATTTCATTCGATCATGTAACGCCGAAACACCGCCGCTGCTGATGCAGGCTGTCAGTCAATGTCTTAGCCATCAATCGAGTCCCGTGTTGGTCGCTGTCAACGGAACTGTCAAAGCGGTGTTGTCCGTAGTGGACAAAATCAAACCCGACGCCTCTGAATCGATCGTCCAGCTACAAAAACGGGGCTGGAAAGTCGGCGTGCTTTCTGGCGATCATCCCGACATTGTCGCTTCGGTCGCAGAGCAATTCAATGTCGATGCCAACTACGCACTTGGCGGACTTTCACCGGAGGAGAAGCTCGATCACATCGAAGGATCCCAACCGGGTTGCGTCGTGATGGTCGGCGATGGAGCCAATGACGCCGCCGCCCTGGCCGCGGCCGACGTCGGGATCGCCGTTCGTGGCGGTGCAGAAGTTAGTTTGCAAGCCGCACCGGTTTTCATTTCCTCTGGTCGCCTGGACAGTATCGTGAATTTGATTGACGGTTCCAGACGCACCAGGGCTCTGATCCTGACCACTTTTGCGGTCTCACTCGGCTACAATCTGATCGCGGTCGGCTTAGCGATGACCGGTCGCATCAGCCCACTTGTCGCGGCAGTGCTGATGCCGATCAGTTCCGTATCGGTGCTAACGCTAACCCTTCTTTGGCCCATTTTCGCGAAGGAAGACTCGTGAGCGTTATCTACATTGCGTTGCCGCTTGCTTTGCTACTGGGAGCTGCAGGGGTTATCGCCTGCGTCTACTGCATCCGCGACGGGCAGTACGACGACCTGGAGACTCCCCCCATGCGCATCTTGGTTGACGAACACCCACAAAACGTCGCAAGTGAAACGCAGGAAGAGTAGCCGATTCGCATCAAAAAATCGATCATCCACCGGTCGCCAGCGTCCCTGAAACACAAGCAACTCGTCGATTTGCCTTCAGGTCATTGATCCAACTCTCTGCCCGGTGCACTTTGTCAATGACCGTCTTTCGCCAACGTGTTGACACAGCGTTTTCGCCTACCGGCAGCAAGACAGCTCAGTAATAAGAAACACGCGATGCCACTGCTTGGCTCGGGAACGGCAACCACTGCGGTAAATCCGATGTCGACAAACGAAGCGATTGTCATATCGCTGATGAATGGGTTCGAATTGATCCACCCCGTCATGAGTTCTCGCTGCATGTCCCGACCATTAGAATCAACTATTCCGGTCAGCCCGATGCCGTCTAGATTTTCGTTCCAATGAACGCCAGCCGTCCCGGCACCACCATCAAGTTCCACGTCGGGCAATCCGATCTGCCCGAACTCGTTTTGCCAAGCCAATGCGGCATTGGCACCTGAGAATCCCCCATTTCCGTTGTAGACGTTGTTGACACCCCAGAGCGATCCGAAGCCCAGAACGTGACCTATTTCGTGCGCAACGACATTTTCCAACATTCCAGTCGAGTGCAGGTTCAGCACGTCTGCTGAGTCAATCGTCAGCGACCCATCGGTTGCCAATTGAAAACCCGAACTGTCTAAACCTCGCTGCGTGACACTCGCTTGCGCCAACGTATTGAGACCGCCATCGATTGGGGCGACATGGGCGCTGATGTAGACCGTCGTGATCATTTGACCAGCGGAATAGCTACTGCCTGGGGTGGTCGCAATTAGCTGTCCGTCTTGATAGCCACCCAAACGCTGCTCCCAAACCACTTTGGAGTTCGTAAACGCGGAGGCGTAGTTTGCATCTCCGGAGTAGTCGATCTGAATCACCACCGCGGCGTGAGTGGTAAATCCACTGCAAACTAAAAACACACCCACGGCCAATCGTATAGGCGCAACGGTAGCCATCAAATGCGACGCTCCACTTTTCGTTTCCCACAAGCCACTGATGAATCAGTGGCTTGAATATTCCAGACAAATCCAATCGCGGCGCGATCGACTCGATCCCCTAGGACCTTCGTCGACGTCGCATCACAAGTCCACCAACCAGCAGACTGCAAAACGCCAAGCTGCTCGGTTCAGGAACCGCCACAACGCCGACGTCAAACCTCACTGTCTGGTTGATCGCGACATCGCCTCCATCAGCTGCGGAACTGTAGAACGAATTGGAGCCGCCAAAACTGGTAACGTTGAAATCAAAGGCTTCGTCCGTGATTCCGCTCGTATTCAACGAATACGTCCCGATCAACGTGGGTGTCACGCCGATGACGAATGAACTCGTATCTAGAGGAAGGTTGAAATCTGCGAGCGCTTCAAAGCTGCGAAAGTTATTGCCAGGCTCGGGCGTCTGAGGTGCTTGCGGAACGGCAAAATCGAACGCCGCCGCGATCGCTGGATTGAACGAAAAACTCTCGAAGATAGGCACTCCGGCTTGCGAATCCAGTCCATTGCCAATAGAGGTCGCCAGACTGATACCTTCGACATCGGTGATGTCAGCTCCATTGCTGGACGCCAAGTACAACTCCAGGGTTTGTCCTGTCGAATTATTGGCAAGCGGGGAACCCTGGACTGACACAACGACAGCGGCTGTCGCAATCGATGTGCAGCCAAAGGCAAGTAGAAGAGTGAAGCCGAAGTGAATCGCTACTCTTCGGTTGAAAGATAGAATCATCATTTTCCTTTTCGAATCATTTTGCGGGACAAAACAGAGCATCCGATCGCCTGAGACTTAGCGATCAAACTCTGCCATAAACCAAATCAGTGAATCTCATCTCAACTCCAAGGCAACTTCAGCTGTCGCCCATTCATCTGCCAAGCGTTCATGCGAACAATTGGCAGGCCCCCCGTGACTAGAACAATCCGCCTTCTGATGAATCCATCCAGTCGTCTTCATCATCGTCGGCACTAAAGAACGCATCGGCTTGATCACTCCAAGCCGAACTGGCCTGGACGGCAGCCGGGGGTGAAATCAACTCCAAAAAGTTCGATGAGTTTGTTGGGTTCTGCAGTGACACGAATGCGTCGGCAATGTTGACAATCCCGTCTCGATTGAAGTCGAAATCATTCGCCACGGTCGCGGGTGACCCGGAAGATGTGGGATTGCTAACCGCCGCCAATGCATCGTTGATATTGACGATCGTGCTAAGCGGGTTGTCGCCAGACTCACCTGCCCAGTTGCCCCAGTAATGGACATCTGGATTGGCGAGGCCAGTATTCGCGTTTGATTTAACAGTCACTTGCAACCACTGCTTTTCGATCGCGTTGTCTGCAAACACAATCACAACGCGATCCGAGCCGTTGTCACCGGCACCTGGAATGGTGTTGACCGAGAGTACGGACGCAGCTGAAATCGCGGCCCAAGACGCCGGCGAATTGTCATTGCCAACCTTAAATTCAAAGTCACTTGCCGTCACCGAACCAGGCAAGTCGCCGACATCAACCATGATTCCGTTGATACCTCGTGTGTAGCTGGTGTAGTTTTGGAAAGACGCGACGCCGCCAGGCAACAAAGCTTGCTTGTCGCTAGCAATCGCGGCAGCATCATTCGCTCCGTCGTTACCTGCTGGTGAACCATCGAAGGCAGACGAGTTGTAGAAGATGTGTCGGCCCTCAATCGACGCGGTTGTTGCTCCCTCTTCTTGGATCGTGACGGTCGCGACATCGCAGTCACCGACGACCACTTGAACATTGCCAATAGGTGCTGCCGCAACCGTCGAAAATTCAGATTGGTCATCGAGCGTTAAGACGATGTCCTCGTCTCCTTCAAAACCATCGACAGCAGCGATGATGTCGATCGGAATTTCAGTCACACCAGGGCCAAAGTTCACGTCGCCGTCGATCGATTGATAGTCCACGCCATTGACCGCCTCGAACGTGCTGATCAAATAGCCTACTTCAACGTTAAACGCAGCGGCCGCAGGTATTCCCAGCGGTTGAGCTGGTGTGACCGATCCGGGTACCACCATCAAGACTTGGAATTGTCCGTTGGCTCCCCCTTCAAAAGCATCTGGCGTTGTTGACTTGATGATTAGCTGAGCACTATCGCTGTCGGTGATCGTTGTCACTCCACCCAGCGGGGTGCCAAGCGTGATGCCTGGTTCGCCCGATGCGACCGCACCGCCGGTTGATCCAGTCAACTGCAAGTCAACTTCTTCGGTCAATTCCACCACCAAGTCATCGTTCGCTCGCAGTTCGACCGCGACTGAGTTGACGCCTGCTGGGATGGTTAGCTGATTGCCGGTGACCGGCGCGAAAGTGCCAGCACCATCGTCAGCCCAAATCGTGTAGTCTTCCAGCAAGTGTGGAGGAGCGAACGGCGCGACATCGATGTCGCGAATCGCTTTGACCGCTGCCGTCGACAGAGTGCCAAAATCAACAATCGTTGGCGATGCACTGGTGATACCCGATGACAATGCCAAGGTATAAGTCGCGACGTCTGATTCCGTGATCGTTGTCACGCCGGGTGTCAATGAGACCTGAGCGGTATCGTCCAAGGCAATCGTGATCGCACCGTCAACGGTGTTGATATCGGCCGCAGCGACAGCTCCACCTGGGACGACGCTGGAAAGCTGAACATTCAAACTTTCGACCGTTTCAACGATGCTGTCGTTGATAATTGGCACACTAAATGTCAGTGTTTCGCCAACAGTGCCAGCGAAGTTCAACGTGGCCGTTGTGCTCATGTAATCACCCGGTGCGACAGCCGAGTCGTCACCCGTAGCGACCGTGACAGCGAATCCGCCTTGAACAGCTTTGTCTAGAACAACATCAACTGTCGCCGTTCCGACGTTCTCATTGACGGTAATCGACTGGACTGTGACCGTCGCCGGCGCGTCATTGTCGGTAATTCCGATGGTCCCATCGACTGTCGTGATGTCGGTCGGGTTGACTGCACTACCAACAGGAACTGTCACGTTGGACAAGATCGCGTTCAGCGATTCAGTTCCTTCAAGCACCAAGTCGTCCGCAATATTGATCGTGAACGTTTGCGTTTCACTAGCGGTACCCGCAAAGTTCAGAGTGGTTGCCGGAACTGCGGTGTAGTCACCAGGGGCAACCGCCGTGTCATCGCCGGTCGCGACATCCACGCTGAATCCACCTTGGACGGCTTTGTCCAATCCGACAGTGACGGTCACCGTTCCAGCGGATTCGTTAACCACTTGAGAGACAACGCTGACCGTGGCAGGACCATCATTATCGGTGATTCCAATGGTCCCATCGATCGTAGCGATATCGGTCGGGTTGACTGCACTACCAACAGGAACTGTCACGTTGGACAAGACCGCATTGAGCGATTCAGTTCCTTCAAGCACCAGGTCGTCCGCGATATTGATCGTAAACGTTTGCGTTTCACTAGCGGTACCTGCAAAGTTCAGAGTGGTTGCCGGAACTGCGGTGTAGTCACCAGGGGCAACCGCCGTGTCATCGCCGGTCGCGACATCCACGCTGAATCCACCTTGGACGGCCTTGTCTAAACCGACAGTGACGGTCACTGTTCCAGCAGATTCGTTAACCACTTGAGAGACAACACTGACCGTGGCAGGCCCATCATTATCAGTAATATCAACTGTCGCCATGTTGCTCAGCGGGTTAATCGCGGAGAACGATGATGGGGCGGTGTTGTTTGTTACCCCCGTCAAGGTGACAGTGAAGTCCTCTGTGCCTTCGACGATCACATCTTCGTTGATCGCAACAACGATCGGAACGATTTCGCCTACAGTGCCTGTGAAGTTAAGGGTGCCAGTCGTCGCACCTGTTCCATAATCATTCGCCGCGCCGTTGGTGGCACTGCCATCAGCCAGCGAGTAGTCGACAACGAATCCTCCAGGTACAGCTTTGTCGACTTGAACGTTCAGCGTCACTGTGCCAGCCGATTCGTCAACAACGGCGGACGCGACGGTCAAGCCGATGTTGGCCGTGTCGTCATCGTTGATCTGAACGGTGTTGTTTTGCAGCACGACCTGGCCACCAACCACGAACGGCGATGCCGAATTGAAATTCAATCCCAAGTCAACCGTCTCGGGGCCTTCGACCAACAGGTCGCTTGCCGGAGTCAAGTCGATTGTGCGTGTGGATCCACTCGCGTCAGCCGATGTGAACGTCAGCACTTGCGGGTTGAACGCGTAGTCGGCGGGGGTATCAGCGGTGCCACCAAGGTTGTCTACCGCCGTTAGAGAGATATTAACGCCCGGGATGAACGAAGCTGGTGTTGCCGTCGTTCCGCTCAAGGTCATCTCGACTGTAACGGGTTGCGTACCACCCTCTTCGTCAACACTTTGACCTGGCAAAATGGTGAACGTCGCGAAATCGTCGTCACCAATGATGTGCGTCGTGTCATCGTGGGTCGTCGTGCTGCTACCTGGGATACCCAGACCTTGGTCAGCATTTCCTTGTTGTAGTCCGACGCCGAGACCTTGCAATTCAACCGTCAGCGATTCGTTGCCTTCGATAAGGGAATCATCAATCACGTTCAGGACGGGATCTTTTCCGCTTGTTGCGGCCAAGTTTCCATCTTCATCCAAGAGCGTCAGATCAAACTGACCAAGCGTCGCCAGCGTATTGCCGGAATAGTCACCTTCAGGGACAACAAACGATGCAGGCAAAAGCTGCCCAGGATCATTTCCGAATGCGAAATCGTTGCCTCGATCAGCCGTACCGCCTAGTCGCTGAAGTGTGACGGTACGATCAGCAATGCTGGTGCCAGTCAGGTCACCACGCACGATTAGGATGGGGCCGTTTTCGCCAACCACAACATTGCCGGCTTCATTCTTAATTGATGAAGCAGCCGAAAACTCAATCAGTGCATCTTCGTTGTTGATAATGCCTTCACCGGTTGCATCAACAATCTCGACCTGTGGTACAGCTGGCACCAAATTACTACCTGGCCCGCCAGTCAAAGAATCCGCGCTGCCAGGGTCTGAATTGTAAGTCGGCTCGGACAATGTGACGAAGAAATTCTCATCCAGTTCGACCGTGTTGTCACCGACCACGGGAACACTGAACGTTCCCGTCAGACCGCCTGCTGGGATGACGACGGTTTGAGTCGTGGTCACATAGTCGTTGTCGACGACCATCGCCGTTCCATCAGATGTCGTAACATCAATCGTGATGGTTTGATCGGCTGGCTTGTCCAGCTCAATCGTGAAAGTCGCCAACGTGTTCGGGTCGCCCGCGTCTGGCTCGTTCACAACGACATCGCCTGGGGCCGCTCCGTTATTGTCCACCACGGATACGTTGGCCGTGTCATCATTGATAATGACAGCCGACTGCGTGGCAGTGGCCAGATCCAACGAATCCAAGTTTGCATCTGCATTTTGGGCATTCGACAAAGTCACCACGAACGACTCATCGACTTCGGCGATGTTGTCACCAAGCACGTCAACGGTGATCGTCTTACTGATTTCATTCGGACCGAACGTGACCGATCCGGAGGGGAACACACCGCCAACAAAGTCAGCTGCGTTGGCAGGGTTCAATCCGATACCAGAGACCGTCCAGTCGACAGTTGTGTCTTCGGTGGAATTGGTGATGAATCCATCACGAGTGATTTCGAAGCTGTACGTGGTCGATCCAGCGTTGCCTTCGATCTGAGGCGAATCAGGCGACGCGACGATGGCCAAATCGATGTCATCGTTCAGGATCGTCGCGGTTGCCGATGCAACCTGGAGAGAGACCCCCGTGACGTTGAACTGCGCCGCATCGGTGTTGCCAGGAACCGCCTCCAGGATGCCCGTCAGCGTATTTCCGTCATCAAACGCGATGGTAGCCGTCGCGCCAATCAACTCATTCCCATCAACCCCATTGTTCTGCCCGACAGTATCAACATCAATGTCCCACTGGAACGATTCACCGGAGTCGAAATCGGTGAAGTTCAGTGTGAAGGTGGTCGCACCATCTGGCACCGAAACAGGGCCAACCAAACCAGTGGCGGTCGCCGTTGCCGCGACAGGTGTGAAAGGCACACCCGTTCCTGAGTTGGTGTCGTACTCTTGCCCTGTCGCTGAAATATCAAGCGTGAAACTGACTACGTTCACTCCAGCACCACTACTGTTTGTAATCGTGAATGGCTGGCTAAAGGTGTCGCCATCGACAATGAACCCAAGTGCTGCCGAAGAGCCAGGAGCACTCGGGTCTGGAATGAATTCAACAATGTGGTTGGCTTGCGTATCAGCTGGATTTGACAGACTGACCGTGAAGTCCTCGTCACCCTCGACATCGCTATCTTCACTGACCAAGATCCGCAAGGTCGTCGTTGTCTCGGTCGGCAAGAACGTGACGGTTCCGGTTGGTAGCGTGCCACCAAAGTCCGCAGCATCAGCTGGGTCAGACCCTGTTCCGGTAACCGAATACGTCGCAGTCGTCGTTCCAGCTAAATCGCCAGATCGTGTCAGCACAAAGTCGTAGGCCGTAAATCCTGCTGGCACGGCGGGTGTGACACCCACGTCATCATCGTTTTCGTAAAGTTCAACGCCCGGTGCGATGCTCAGATCAATATCGTCATTGACGATCGTTGAATCAGCGACGCCGTCCGCAATGGTCACCGATCCGCTGGTGACACTCGCGTTGGAGAGCGTGACAGTAAAGTCTTCGTCTGCCTCGACGTCATTGTCGCCATTCACACTGACGTTGATCGTCGCAGTGGATTGACCGATCGCAAACGAGACGGTGCCACCAGGCAGTGAACCACCGACAAAATCATTCCCATCCACATCGGCTCCGCCAACTACGTAGTCGACAGTCGCTGGGCTACTCAAATCACCCGCACGAGTCACAACGAAGTTGAAGGTTTGTGTCTGTAGATCGTTTTGTTCGTCCGCTGGAGCAGCGTCCGCAATCGATAGCTCTGAATCGTCGTTGACGATGGTGCCATCAGCCGACGCATTCGGCGAGATCTCGACGATGTGAGCCACTTGATCATCAGCAGGCGATGTGAGCGTGACAGTGAAGTTCTCATCTGGCTCCACATCAGTGTCACCACTGACCAGGACCGTAATCGTTTCGGTCGTCGAACCTGGCAAGAAAGTCACAGTGCCGGTTGGGAAACTACCACCAAAGTCGGCGGCATCGGCTGGGTTGGCACCCGAGCCACTGACCGTCCAAGTGGCCGTTGTCGTCCCCGTTGTGTCACCGGCGCGGGTGACCGTAAACGTGTAAGGAGTTGTGCCAGCACTGCCTTCGGCAACAACCGCAGCAGCGGGAGCGATCGAAATATCAATATCATCGTTGACGATCGTGCCGTCGGCGGTTGCATTAGGCGATAGCTCGACGATGTGAGCCGCTTGATCATCAGCCGGTGCGGTAAGCGTGACGGTGAAGTTCTCGTCTAGTTCCACATCAGTATCACCGCTGACCAAAACCGTAATGGTTTCGCTGGTCGAACCGGGTGCGAAAGTCACAGTGCCGGTTGGGAAACCACCCCCAAAGTCGGCCGCATCGGCTGGGTTGGCACCCGAGCCACTGACCGTCCAAGTGGCCGTTGTCGTGCCGGTGGTGTCGCCGGCACGAGTGGCGGTGAAGGTGTAAGCAGTCGTGCCCGCGTTGCCTTCGTCAGCCACAGCCGATGCGTCAGCTGTAATCGAAATGTCGATGTCATCGTTAACAATCGTGCCATCGGCGGTCGCATTCGGATCAATCTCAACGATGTGAGCCGCTTGATCATCAGCAGGTGCGGTGAGCGTGACAGTGAAGTTCTCGTCTAGCTCCACATCCGTATCACCACTGACCAAAACGGTAATGGTTTCGCTGGTCGAACCTGGTGCGAACGTCACAGTGCCGGTTGGGAAACTACCTCCAAAGTCGGCCGCATCGGCTGGGTTGGCACCCGAGCCACTGACCGTCCAAGTGGCCGTTGTCGTGCCGGTGGTGTCGCCGGCACGAGTGGCGGTGAAGGTGTAAGCAGTCGTGCCCGCGTTGCCTTCGTCAGCCACAGCCGATGCGTCAGCTGTAATCGAAATGTCGATGTCATCGTTAACAATCGTGCCATCGGCGGTCGCATTGGGCTCAATCTCAACGATGTGAGCCGCCTGAGAATCAGCAGGCGCTGACAGCGTGACGGTGAAATTTTCATCCATTTCGACGTCAGTGTCACCACTGACCAAGACCGTGATCGTTTCGCTGGTCGAACCTGGCGCGAACGTCACGGTACCCGTTGGGAAGCTACCACCAAAGTCGGCGGCATCGGCTGGGTTGGCCCCCGAACCACTGACTGTCCAAGTCGCTGTTGTCGTGCCAGTGGTGTCACCAGCCCGAGTGGCAGTAAAGGTGTAAGCAGTCGTACCCGCGTTGCCTTCGTCAGCCACAGCCGATGCGTCAGCTGTAATCGAAATGTCAATGTCATCGTTAACAATCGTTCCGTCAGCGGTTGCATTGGGCTCGATCTGAGTGGTAGACGCAAGGGTATCAGCGGGTGCCGTGAGCGTGACGGTGAAGTTCTCATCCAGTTCGACATCAGTATCGCCACTGACCAGCACCGTAATCGTCTCGCTAGTCGATCCTGGCAAGAAAGTCACCGTGCCCGTCGGGAAGCTACCACCAAAGTCAGCAGCATCGGCTGGGTTGGCCCCCGAGCCACTGACCGTCCAAGTTGCCGTTGTCGTGCCGGTAGTCAAACCGACGCGAGAAACCGTAAACGTGTAAGCCGTCGTACCGGAGTTTCCTTCGTCAGCAACCGCATCCGGACCAGCCGTGATCGAAATATCGGTATCATCGTTCACGATCGTGACAGTACCCGTATCGCTGACATCCACCTGTGAAGGATTGACGGTCGCGATGGGATTTGGCGGCACGCCATTGTTGTTCACTCCCGGAACGATTGCTCCCAGTCCAACGGTGAACGTTTCATCCGGCTCGACGACATCATCAACAAAGATCGGAATCACGATATTCTGAACTTCGCCAACGGTCCCAACGAATGTCAGGACTCCGGTCGCATTGTTGTAGTCATCCGGCAATCCTGAACCGCCGTCGGCTGTCACGTCCGTGAATGAGTACGGTACTGTGAAGCCATTTTGAACAGCTTTGTCCAAGGTAACAGTGACCGTCACGGTTCCCGTATCTTCGTTCACCATTGCATCGCCTACGATCAACGCAGCAGAATCATCGTCGATGATATCCAGTTCTGCTTCGTTGGTTGATCCAATGATTACGTCTCCCGAGTCCAGTGTGGCACCGGACGGGAAGTGCGGTGCGACGGCGAAGTTAGTTAGCGTGGCGACGACGGTTTCTGTTCCCTCGATCACCATGTCATCAACCACGTCGACGGATGCGATTTCGCTCTGGTCACCGGCGGAGAAGGTGACGTTCGACAAAGAACTGTTCTGATAATCGTTGCCGCCCACCGGGGTCAGCCCGCTGTTGTCTGCGGTACCGTTATTGACCAACGGGTTGCCAACGCCATCCGTTAGCGAAACCGTGATCGTGTTTTGACTAGGGTTGGATAGCAGGATTTCAAATTGACCGTTGATGATCGCTTCATTGGTCAAATCGCCATCGTCGCCTTCTTGAGCATCACGCTTTTGAACAATCGTGATTTCAAGTGTGTTGTCGTCGATAATGGTGGTACTAACCGTGTTCGGGCCAGCTGCGGTGACCTCCGGAGCGGTCGCTTGATTGAACTGTGGATCAGCGATCGAGATAGTGAAATCTTCGTCTGGCTCAACAAAGTTGCCCAGGTGAGTCTGAGCGCCACTACCCTGCCGAAGCCCAGCTGGCGATCCATCATCGTCATCAAACGTAGTCAGATTAATCGTCAATGCGGGTGCCGTTGCCAAGCTATCGCCGTAGAACGTGACTTCGCCGGTAGTCGGATTTAGCTCAAAGGTATTAGGAGTTCCCGATACTGGCGTCGCGTTACCGACAGCAGCAAAGTTGTAAACCTCGACCGCATCTTGAACGGCCTCAGCCAAAGGATTGGTTTCGTTGAGCGATTGATCCGACTCTTCGTCGAAATCATTAAGCGAAGTCGGCGCGACCAAACCCAATGCCAAAGTGATCGAAGCGTTGTCACCCGTTTGAACAGCAGCTGGTCCCGGCATACCACTGGCAGAACCGTCAAGCGTCAAAACGTAAGTCGCATCGGCACCTTCAGCAATCGAAGTCGGCGTGGTTTGCACCAAAGTCCAGTTGGCGGTGTCGTTGTCGGTGATTTCAGTTTCGACACTGTCTTGGCCACTTGTTGGGGCATCTTCGTCAACACGAATGTCTGCTCCGGTCGTCGTCCCGGCATTGTCGAGCACTAAAGTGAAGTTCTCAGTGCCTTCGATCAGCGAATCGTCGATCGCAGTCAACATGACTACGACATCTGCCATGGCAGTAGCGCCGTCGCCCGTGTAGGTCAGCGTGCTTCCGGTCAGATCAAGATCAGCGCGTCCAGCAGCAACGACACCAACCGCAGCCAAGAAGCTGTCGTAATCCGCCGAATCCGTTAGCGGAACAGGGCCATCGATCTGCGACAAATCAATCGTCGCCGTTTCGCCAACCTGCAAAATAAATGGCCCGGTGCCAACACCGTCTCCGTCCAATTCGATCGTGTACGTGACGTCGTTCCCTTCAACAACGGTCGCAAGATTGCTGCTAATCGACCAAGTTGCAAAATCGTTGTCTGCAATCTCCGTTTCCACGCTAGCTGTGCCCAACTGAATGTTGGCGTTAGTCGTCGTTCCAGGAGTCGACAACGTCACGGTGAAGTTTTCGGGACCTTCGACCAAGGAATCTTCGGTCGCTGTCAGATCAACAACGATATCAGCCATCGCCGTCGCACCGTCACCGGTGTAGGTCAGGACGTTGCCTACAAGAGCTAAGTCTGCACGACCGGCTGCGATGACACCAACGGCTGCCAAGAAACTGTCGTAGTCTGCAGCAGTCGTCACGGCCGGAGGACCGTCCGTTTGCGCCAATTGAATCGAAGCGGTCTCGCCATTTTGCAAAATGAATGGCCCCGTTCCAACGCCGCTACCGGTCAACGAGATCGTGTAGGTCGCATCAGCACCTTCGTTGACGTTCGTGTCACCCGCGATTGACCACGTCGCCAAATCATTGTCAGCGATCGCCGTAACAACACTCGAGTTGCCCGCATCTAGCTGAATGTTGGCGTTTGTGGTCGTTCCGGGGGTCGAGAGGGTGACCGTGTAATTCTCAGGACCTTCGACCAACGAATCTTCGATCGCTGTGATATCGACTACGATGTCTGCCATCGCCGCGGTACCGTCACCGGTGTAGGTCAGCACGTTCCCAACAAGCGCTAAGTCTGCGCGACTGGCAGCGATCAAACCCAACTCTGTCAAGAAAGCGTCGTAGTCCGCCGAAGTCGTAGCGTCGGCTGGACCGTCCGTCTGAGCGATGACAATCGAAGCGGTCTCGCCGTTCTGCAAAATGAATGGGCCCGTTCCAACTCCGCTGCCAGTCAGCGAGATCGTGTAAGTCGCATCAGCACCTTCGGCCACATTGGTGTCGCCCGTGATTGACCAAGTCGCCAAATCATTATCAGCGATCGCCGTTTGAACACTCGCGTTGCCCGCATCCAACTGAATATCGGCGTTTGTGGTCGTACCGGGAGTCGAAAGAGTCACCGTGTAGTTCTCAGGACCTTCGACCAACGAATCTTCGATCGCCGTGATATTGACCACGATGCTTGTCATCGCCGCGGCGCCATCACCCGTGTAGGTCAGCACGTTCCCAACAAGCGCCAAGTCCGCGCGACCAGCAGCGATCGAACCCAACTCTGTCAAGAAAGCGTCGTAATCCGCCGAAGTCGTTGCGTCGGCTGGACCGTCTGTCTGAGCGATAACAATCGAAGCAGTCTCGCCATTTTGCAAAATGAATTGCCCGGTTCCAACTCCACTGCCAGTCAGCGAGATCGTGTAAGTCGCATCAGCACCTTCGGCCACATTGGTGTCACCCGTGATTGACCAAGTCGCCAAATCATTGTCAGCGATCGCCGTTTGAACACTCGCGTTGCCAGCGTCCAGCTGAATATCGGCGTTTGTGGTCGTACCGGGTGTCGAGAGAGTCACCGTGTAGTTCTCAGGACCTTCGACCAGCGAATCTTCGATCGCCGTGATGTTGACCACGATGTTTGTCATCGCCGCGGCGCCGTCACCGGTGTAGGTCAGCACGTTCCCAACAAGTGTCAAGTCCGCGCGACCAGCAGCGATCGAACCCAACTCTGTTAAGAAAGCGTCGTAATCCGCCGAAGTCGTAGCGTCGGCTGGACCGTCTGTCTGAGCGATGACAATCGAAGCAGTCTCGCCATTTTGCAAAATGAATGGGCCCGTTCCAACTCCGCTGCCAGTCAGCGAGATCGTGTAAGTCGCATCAGCACCTTCGGCCACATTGGTGT
>CAYUGI010000001.1:0-31712 GCA_964444105.1 uncultured Pirellulaceae bacterium | reverse complement strand
CTGCCAGTCAGCGAGATCGTGTAAGTCGCATCAGCACCTTCGGCCACATTGGTGTCGCCCGTGATCGCCCAAGTCGCCAAATCATTGTCGGCAATCGCCGTTACAACGCTGGAGTTGCCAGCGTCCAGTTGAATGTCCGCACCAGTTGTCGTGCCAGGCGCTGAGAGAGTCACCGTGTAGTTCTCGGGACCTTCGACTAACGAATCTTCGATAGCCGTGACGTCAACCACGATGTCTGTCATCGCCGTCGCGCCATCACCGGTATAGGTCAACACACTGCCAGCGAGTGTTAAGTCAGCGCGACCAGCAACGACGATGCCCAACTCAGTCAAGAACGCGTCGTAGTCAGCAGACGTGGTAGCGTCGGCAGGACCATCGGTTTGCGCAATGTTGATCGATGCCGTTTCCATGCTTTGCAGGATGAATGGCCCGGTTCCGCTACCCGAGCCAGTTAACGAAATCGTGTAGGTGGCATCACTGCCTTCATTGACGTTGGCATCGCCTGCAATCGACCAAGTCGCCAGATCATTGTCCTTGATCAAGGCCTTGTTGTTCACCACAACCACCTGAGGAACCAAGTTGTTTGTCAACGACAATCCAGTGGTGCTCGTGATGCCGGTGATTTGCAGATCGACTTCTTCAGGACCTTCAACCAAAGCATCGTCAACTGTCGTCATTGTGAACGGTAGCATCAACCCGCCAGCGAACGAGGTCGTACTGTCCAGCGTGTAGGCCATCGACGTTAACGAATAGTCATCCGGCGTTTCTGGGTTGCCTGCTACCGCATTGGTGCCAGGCGTGAACGCACCCGTCAGATCGCTGATCGAAAACGAAAGCGTCGTCCCTGGAGCGATGGTCGCCGTGTTGTCATATGTCAAACCACCATCAGATGACGTTTCGACGGTGATGTTTCCGCTTAGCGTGTCGCCTTCGGTCACCATCTGCATCGGATCAATCGTCACACGAATAAAGTCATCGTCGACGATATTGTGGGTGGTACCATTGCGAACCGAGCCATCAATGTCCAAGTCCTGAAGGTTGCTCATCGCGAGCCCAATACCATCGAAGGTAAAGTTGAAGTCCTCAGGGCCTTCGATGAACGTATCTTGGTTGATCACGACGACTGGATTCGTGAAGCCAATATCTCCCGATACGCGACCTTCAGTATCAACGAGCGTCAGATCGAACTCATCACCTGCGCTATAGTCACCTTCTGGGAAGGTAAACGTGCCTTCCAAAGTAAAGTCATCGGCGAATCCTTCGGTCGCGGAACCTGAACCAGCCAGCGTAAAGCTAACGGTTCGATAGACCGCAGGAATCCCAGTCAAGTCGCCCTGGATCAACAAAGTCGGCACAGTACCACCAACGCCACTTTCACCCTGGGTGCTCTCTCCATCCAGAGGATCACCTGGATTGCCATCCTTGAACTCAATGTCAACCATACCTTGAGTGAACAGCAAAATATCGTTGCCATCACCACCTATGTAGGTGATTCGAAGCGTCTGCCCGCCGACCGACACAGGGCCACCTTCTGGTAACCCAGCGAACGTGCCAACGACTGCACTTGTACCCGCATTATCGACGATGGTGTAGACACCATCGTCGGGCAAAGCCCCGATCGCATTGATGTTCAGAGTTGCGCCGGTGACGTCGACGTCGAAGTCCACCGTTGTCTTGTCGCTTGTCGCTGTCCCACCATCGATATCAACAGTGTACTGGTCACCTGCATTGAGTCGCAGCTGGTCCATCGTCACATCAGCAACCGTCGTGCCACCGGGTCGAACCGTAATGTCTTTCACAACAGAGTTGGCGATCACGCCGTTCAACGGATCGCCGAAGACGTCGATGGTGGCGGTGGTGTCAGCAATATCGACCCCGTCAGTCAGCACCCCTAAAGGACCGTTCACGGTGATCAGGGTCGCCGTGCCGGTCAGTCCTGCCGAATCAATGTCGTCATTGAGCACCACGTTATCAACGTTGATGTCGATCGCTGGCACCGACAGTGTCGGGCCAACAGCATTGATGGTCAGAACATCAGCAGCGTCTGCTGCATTAATCTGCAGCGATGCTGTCGGGACGTTGAAATCAACTGATTCACCTAAAGTGGAATCGATCCGGTGACTGAAACCTGGCACCGGACTTGGGCCAACAACGATGCTCTCCGCTCCACCGGTGAAAGTAAAGATACGATTCGCTGCTGATAAGTTGTCAAACACGGGCTCAAGGCCTTCGTAATCAACGACGACATCTCCATCGACGTCAACTTGGCCGTCACTCTCATTGTCAAAACGGTGCGTGACCGTGGTGACTGCCGAACCACCAATGAACTCGAGCGTGTCTGATCCGGTTCCGCTGCCACCGTCATAAGAAATCAAGCCGTCCATGCCAGACGACCCCAGGTTGTCCACGTCCACGGTCAACAAGTCGCTTGCATCGTCGCGACCAGTGATATCGAGCCCAAGCACGTTAACCGCTTCGTGCCGAGCGATCAGAACCGTCGGATTACCACTCGCATCATCGCCATACACTTCAACATCACCGGCGGGCGATTTCAGCACGGTGACATGACCGTTACCCGCTGCGAAGTCTGCTGGCAAGATTGCAATCGCTTCAGCAACATCATCAATGGTCACTGTCAGCGAGTCGGAATCATCCGCGGCATTTCCAGCATCGTCACCATCAACTTCGACCGTTACCGACAGCGTCTCGTTCGCTTCGTGGTCTTGCCCTGCATTTAAGAACAACTCGTTGCCAGTGATAGTGAACTTAGCTGCGTCGGCTCCGGACAAACTGAGCGTAGTGCCGCTGCCACCCGCGACAACAATGTCGGCGACTTTGGTTTGCGCACTGTTCTCGAAGACTGAATTAACCTGATTGGACAGCGAAACTGAAGCCACATACAAGCTTTCAAACGTGTTCTGGATCGCACTGATAAACGATGCACTCACCGCATCGTCTGACGCACCAGAAAAGAACATGTTGACATCCATGACGACGATTGCGATTCCGTTCTCCGATCCATTAATGTCGTCTGGTCCCCAGACACCGGCTATTACTTCACCGTCGGGCAACTCCACTAGGACATTATCACCCGTGATCCCATCGAGGCTACCTACCAAGTTCGAGTAAAATCCAGGATATGGACCTCCGAATGCGTCTTGAGATGCAGGGATTACTTCGTCCGTTGAAATCGTATCATTATTAGCCAATATGCCCCCGCCAGTCACAACGCTGTTCAGCAAATTTACAACGGAGAGGTTTCGTGCGGGTGCAAATCCACCATTCTCTCCAGTCACAAACAACGCTCCGCCACCCTCAACGTAACTCGCTAACGCACTAACCTCGCCCGCTGAAAACTCGTAGTTGAAACCCACTGAATAGATTGCATCAAAGTCGCTGAGCGTAGCCACTGGAAAGTCCGCTTGCTCAACTGTAACGCTGGTAGTGGGGTCATCCTGCAGTGCAGAAACAACTCCAGCGTACCCATTAAACTCGCTTGAATCGCTACCAAACACCAGCACATCACCCGCCAACAACATTCGCTGCTCAAGCGTTTCTGGGTTCAGCCGATTTCGCGTTGCGCTCTTTCGCTTTGT
The DNA here is from genome assembly GCA_964444105.1 of uncultured Pirellulaceae bacterium. Classification (GTDB taxonomy): domain Bacteria; phylum Planctomycetota; class Planctomycetia; order Pirellulales; family Pirellulaceae; genus K23-9. The sequence goes on along the minus strand of CAYUGI010000001.1, from coordinate 28,116 downwards.
CTTCTTGCTGTTCTTCTTGAACATGAACGGCAGGCCCATCACGTAGGGACCCAGCGGTGCTTGCCGGCGGACGATCGTCACGGGCGGATTGACGATGAAGTTCCAGATCGCCATCAGGCCTAGCCCGATCTTGCTAATCCAACTGCCGCGGAACGCGGACCTGTATCGCTCCAGACGAACTGCTCGCTTCTCCGCCCAATCAGCACGACGAGCTTCTGTCTTGGCTTGCCAGCGAGCAGCGCGCTGACGAAGACGCTGCATTCGTGAAGGCTGGTGGATTTGTCCGGGGTGAGAATGGCTAGAGCGGCGAATCGACATGATGGCAAATACCTATGAAGCTTTGATTGTTGCCTGGAACCGTCGGGAACTGACACAACTGAAAAAACAGCTTGCCAAACCCAGGACGTGGGCAGCGGAAACATGGATGTGGGAAAGGTCCGTTTGAGGGCCCCGGTTTCGGGCGATCATCAGGACGGCGGGCGTCAAAACTCACTCGGTTGAGGGAGTTGTCCATGCGAGCAATTGCTCACAAGCGTCTTGGAATCCCTTCCCCTTAAGGAAGTTTCTCCTCCATAAAGGAAACACGCCCCCCTTTCTGGAACCATCCATGCTTCCCAGGGCGTCATTCTCTGCTGCCGCGGGCCCCCACAAGCCTTGATCTCCCAAACAAATAGTAAGTTTGGTGGTTTACGCGATCTAACTGGGGTAGGGGCCATCCTTGGGCGGGACGGATCTTAAGCTGCACCACCCCCCCGTTCAACCTTCTAAATCGACAAAAAGGTAAAAAAGCGGATTTCCCGATTACCCGCGCAACTTGATGCTGAGAAACGCCCCCCTTCAACTAACAGCAAAACGCCCCTAACACCGTCTTTCACGTTCTTTTTTCAGCAAAGGGAACTACATCAGAATTCTCAACGATCCAATTCTTGGCCCACCTGACAAGACACCAAAGGGCCCCAAAAAAACAATGTTCGCAAAGAAGAACCTCGCTTCTCATTCCAATCGTGGGGGCCCGTTCAGTGTCAATCGATACACCTACGGGGGTAAACGAAGAACTCCTCGGTAAACCCCGAGCGAAACCCGCCTGCACCCGGACGAAAACCACCCGAATGAAAAACCGTCACTCTTACGCTAAAAGGAAACTGAACGACCTTTCGAGAAAACAACCATGCAACCACAGCCACTCAGACTGAAAAACGGACCCTGCCAAAACACCCCTCCACTGGCACACTTTCGCGCATCTCGCTCAGGTCTTTCATGGCAGCAAAACTGGACTTTTGAGGCCTGACGCTAAAGCCCTCAACTCCACATCACCTAAACATTGATAAATGCGGCACCAAATCGACCTTTCTGGCTTTGATGATCGAACGCGATCTGAAACCGTGGTGCCGCTCGACCCTAAATCAAAACCCTCTTTTTGGTGAAACCCCAAAGCCAGACCATTGATCTGCAAGGGGGGTTAGACTAGCCTCACGGGACTGTTCCAGACGGATTTTGGTGAAGCGATTGGCAAAGCTGCTAAAAGACAGGCAAAGGTGTTTTATCACACATTAAATGCACCAACCCGGACAGGATGTCAGGCTGGCCATCGCTTCGCAATCATTGAAACGCTGTCACGAAAGCTCGCGAAATCATCGCCTCACAATCACTGGTCCCGCATAGGCTGCGGTATCGCTTCGTAGACGTGGTAAATCCATGAGAAAGCACACGATCAAGCGACGGGAAAGAAGAATCGTCTACCTGTGCATGTCGATCACGACGATGCTGCTCGCTTCGCTGGGAATCGCCACCGTTGATGTTCCAAACGGTGCCGCATCCTTTCTAAATTCGCATGAACGTGCTCTGTGGTCGGCGACGTCAATTCTTGCAGACGGTGCTGACGCGACGGCAGACGAATCGTGGAAATCTAGAGCTAGCGAACCGCTGTCGGTTAAATCACCGGTTCCGCCATCGCCGCTGCTCGGCGTTGTCGCTGCCTACTATCAGCTTGCCAAGAAGCCATTCGCACTTTCGCTCAATGGTGAGTCAGTCATCACAACCCGCATCTTGCTTTTGGTCGTCAACCTGCCGCTGCTGGCCATCTTTTTGCTGTTTACCATCAGCTGCATCGATCGAGTTGGATGCACTCGCTGGACGCGTTTTGCAGTGGCGTCCGCGACGTGTTTTGCGACGATGCTGCTACCCCTGACTTCGACATTGAACTATCAGCTTCCAGCCGCGACGGCGACTGCGGTAACCCTCTGGTTGTACCTCTATGCTGGCGACAAGCTATCGCTTAACGACCATCTTCCACCCAAGCTTTGGATCACTGCAGGCCTCGCGGCAACGCTGGCGGCTTCGTGTCAGTTTTTTGCGTGGATCATTCTGCTCCCTTGGCTGGTACTTTTTGGCCGACTCGACCCGCAGGAGACAAATCGTTTTCTCATCGGAACAGGGATGGGACTCGCGGTTGCCATCGGGACTTGGCTTGTGCTGCTTCAGCAAACGAACACCGCCCAGTCGATCGCACAAACACAAGCGACCTCTGTCAATTTGCCTGCAGATGCTGAACCAGCTTTCAAGCAGCTAGCACTGGGAAACATCACCGCAGATTCGATTGCACACGATTCTCACGCAAACAATCGCTCCAATCCCTTTGCAAACGCATTTCACGCTCTTGGTGGTCATCATGGTCTATTTTCGCTGACGCCGGTTTGGCTGCTGCTACCCGTAGCACTCGCGATGAGCTTGCGGTTGGAGCCACGTGATTTTCAAGAACTAGCCCTCGTGGTTGCCGTGATCACCACGGCTGGCGTCTTGTTGCAAACGGGCTACCTGCTGTTCACTGCCGACAACAGCCAACCGAATCTCTACGCCAGCGGATTGATTTGGATGACCCCGCTTTGGCTGGTGATAATGATCCCCTTCATTGAGCAGTTCGAGGATTCGCGACGGTTCCGCAGTTTTGCGATGCTGTTGATCGGCATCAGTATTTTATCTGCACTCAGTGCGTTTCCTTCGATTTCAACACAGCCGTGGCCTTACCACCTTTGGCCCAACTGAAAACCGGCAACAGCATGCCAAGCGAAGGCGTTCACTCAAGTCGTTAGCGGCGTGATAACTGGCTTGGTATTTGAAGAACTGCCTTCGAGAAAAAATCTCCCAAAGCACGTTTTTCCCGGAAGAACAGCAACTCACCCTTTGGTCTTGCGGGGCGTGCGACCTTATGGGGCGTGCGGCCATGCGGGGCGCGTCAGCTGCGTTGTACCGACGCTTTTACCCTGGAGAGACTAAGCACAAGCCGGCACTGCGCTCACTTCATCACAGACCATTCTCTTCACGAAAACGCGTGATGTCCTGAGCGTGCCCCATCACAATTGCAGTGTCGTTTTCGCGGAAGGTCTGCTCCGCGCCTGGATTGAACAAAAGTTCGCCGCCAGGCTGTTTTACTGCCACGATCAATAACTTGTGCTTGCGATGTGCTTCGGTCGCTCCCACTGTGGTTCCGACGATCGAACAACCAGCCGAAATCTGAACTTCGTCGAGTTCCAAATCCTTGTATCCACTCTGGGACACCAATTCAAAAAGGTCTGCGGTCGTCGGACGCGTAATCATTCGTGACATCAATCGAGCACCAACAAGACTTGGCATCACCACCTGGTTCGCACCTGCCTGCAAGAGTTTACGTTCGGTAGACGGCGTTTCCGCGCGAGCAATAATCTGCAGCCCCTTGTTCAAATCTCGGGCTGTCAACGTCACAAACACATTGTCAGCGTCACTGGGGAGGGCGCTTACTAACGCGTCAGCGCGATCAATCCCAACATCGCGAAGAACATCTTCATCAGTCGCATCACTAGCACGGCACAAGTATCCCTGTTCGGCAGCCTCCTTTTGAACCTCCATGTTCGTTTCGAGGATCACCACCTGCTTGCCATCGCTTTGCAGTTCGTTGGCAATGCTCTGTCCAATTCGGCCAAACCCGCAAACAACGACATGCCCACTGAGTCGATCAATTTCTTGCGACATACGTCTCTTTCCTAACAGGCGTTCCACTTCGCCTTCGAGCATCAATTGAATGAAACCACCGATGGTGTAGACCGACGCCGACATCCCGAAAAATATCACCAGCGTCGTAAACAACTGAGTCTTGGTGGACATCGTACTGCTCTCGCCGAATCCAACTGTCGAAATCGTCACGACGACCAACCACAGCGACTCAATCCACCCGTAGCCTTCCAGGAAATGGAAGCCGGTGACAGAAACGACGACGACCAACCCCAAGAACATTGCACCGCGTCCGATGCGCTGGAAGGGAGTGGTCATAGCTGCCTATTTTGTAACTTGCCTTGTTCGTCTGCTGCACTCGATTCTGACTTTTCAAATCGCTCCAGCAACCGATAGAGTTTACGTCGATGGATGCCAAGTTTTCTAGCAGCACTCGCCTTATTATTGTTCTCCGCTGCCAAAACTTCCAACACGTGCGATTTGGCAATGTCGTCTAGCTTAATCGACTGCTCCGATGCGCCGCTGACTGTTTGCTCGGGCACTCGCTTGTGAGACGAAATCCCACGAGATGAAATCGCGACACCCACTTCCGACTCGACGATCTCGGACGGCAAATCGTCGATCGTGATTTCGTGCCCCTCCGCCAATACCATGGCTCGCTCCAGCACATTGATAAGCTGACGGACGTTGCCAGGCCATGCATACCGATCCAACGCCAAACGCACCCTGTCATCGACGCGCCAATCGGTAGGGGTGAAGTGATCGATCAGCCGATTGACATCACCCTCACGATCTTTCAACACAGGCAACTCTAATGACAGCACATTGATGCGGTAGTAGAGGTCTTCACGGAAATTGCCGGACGCGACTTCCTTTGCCAAGTTCCGATTGGTCGCTGCAATGATCCGCACGCTGACAGTCCGTTCTTTGTGCGAACCAATGCGACGCATCGATCCATCTTCTAACACACGTAGCAGTTTTGGCTGAAGCGACAGGGGCAACTCACCAATTTCATCGATAAACAGCGTTCCGCCATCGGCGATCTCGAACAGCCCCGGCTTTTCCATCACAGCCCCCGTGAACGCACCTTTCTGATGTCCAAATAGTTCACTCTCAACCAATTGCTCTGGCAGCGCGGCACAATTGATCGTGACGAACGGCTTGTCCGCCAACAGGCTTTGCTGCTGAATCGCCCGCGCGACGACCTCTTTGCCAGTGCCGCTTTCCCCTTGAATCAACACCGGCTTGTCTGTGGGGGCGATTTTAAAAATCAGCTTGCCAATTTGGCGCATCGCCGATGAGTCACCCACCAATTTCATCGCGGGACGCTGACGGGAGATCAGGGCTTTCAGCTGACGATTTTCTTTGCGAAGTTGCCCTCGTGTGTATGCCAAAACACAGTGATGTTCTAGATCGCCAAGCGAGCAGGGCTTCGTTAAAAAATCGCACGCCCCCATTTTCATCGACGCCACAGCGGTTTCGATGGTACCTTGCCCCGTCAAAATGATGACCTCCATGGGACTGTCCAACGCTCCAACACGTTGCAACAATTCCAGTCCTGACATGCCGGGCATATTCATGTCAAAGACAGCGACGTCGAAGTCTTGCGTTTCGCAAAGCCCCAACGCTTCGGCACCGCTTGCGACGGCAACCACGTCGTGCCCTTTCTTCTGCATCCAACGCGCGCAGCTCTCGCGGAAGTCATCTTCGTCTTCGACCAAGAGCAGTTTTAAAGCGATGTCCGTCATCAGAACTTGAGCCTCTGTTTTTCGATGAACATCCAGCCCACCGATTCGGAAAAAGGATTTGCCAACCGCAGTGATGCTGACGGCTACAGCAAACCAGACGCCGCGAATGGTGTACCATCAGTCCCTGACCGTTCTAGCTGCCTGAAACACTGTATTTACACCTGGAATAGCGAAATCCATTGTTGCCGATTCCGCACACCTGTGACACTGCGTCACAGGCAGTGAAATTGCCTGCCTCCTTGCCGTAAATCCATCCGCACCCACACCCCGCATGATTGATGTCGCTAACCGAACCCGCGCACGACAAAGCGCTTCGTGTTCTGCTGATCGAAGACGACCTGGACACTCAAGCGAATCTTCGCGACATCCTGAGCCTGGATGGCCACTCGATTTTGTTAGCGGGCACTGCGCTGGATGGACGCCGTATTGCCAAGAAACAAGCTCCCGATGTCATCATTTTGGATCGGCAATTGCCGGACGCCAACGCCGATCAACTACTACCTGACCTGCGCGAACTGACACCACAGGGCGATATCGTGATCGTCACGGGCTTTGCCGACATAGAAAGCACCATCGCCGCCCTGCGTTTCGGTGCTAGCGACTACATCCTCAAGCCGGTCAATCCCGACGCGTTGCGTGCCAGCTTGGAGCGGATTGTCCAGCGACGTCACATCGAACGGGAACTGCGAAGCGAACAACAGTTTGCAGAACGGGTTGTCAAAACCGCCGAAGCCGTTGTGCTGGTGCTAGATCTGGATGGCAAGATCATTGACTTCAATCCATTTTTTGAACGGCTGACGAATTGGTCGCTTCAAGAATGCGTTGGTCATGACTGGTTCGAGCGATTCATACCAAGCCAAGACACCCAACGGATTCGACGCCTGTTCATGCAGGTTGCCAGCGGTGCCACAGACTTGGCTTCCAGCCGAACCTCGAATCAGGTGGCAGATCATGCCGCCAAAACGAACGGAACAGTCAACTCTATCGTCACGCGAGACGGACGCCAGCGGGCAGTTCGTTGGACCAATACGACTTTGAGAGACGACGAAGGCAACACGACTGCTGTTCTTTCAGTCGGTGTTGATGTGACCGATTTCCTTTCAGCTCAAGCCCGCGCTCTGCAAGCGGAGCGTCTCGCCACGATCGGTCAAACAATGACTGGATTGGCTCACGAAAGTCGCAATGCACTGCAGCGTATTCAGGCAAGCTTAGAATTGCTTTCGTTGGAACTGGAAGACAATCCAAACTGTACCGAAGATTTGGCAAAAATTGGGCGTGCGACACGAGACTTGAACGCACTATTAGAGGAAGTGCGATCTTATGCGGCTCCCATCGTCATTGCAGCCAAACCCGCAAACTTGATCGACATTTGGCGGCGCTGCTGGCGAGACCTCGAAGTGTCGCGATCGGGTCGCGACGTTCGGCTGGTCGAGTGTGTCAATACGCCCAGCCTCGTTGCCAAAGTCGATGAACTTCGCATGGAACAAGTATTCCGCAACCTTTTTGAAAACTCGTTGGCCGCCTGCAGTGATCCAGTCATCGTGACCGTTCGCTGCGACGAAAAACCAGACCACGGGCTGACCGTTTCGATCGCTGACAACGGCCCGGGTTTCGATCAAGATCAACAGCAACGGCTTTTCGAGCCTTTCTTCACTACCAAAAGCTCTGGAACGGGTTTGGGAATGGCGATTGCACAACGAATCGTGTTGGCACACGACGGTGACATCACTGCATCCCCACCATCTCACTTGGGAGCGACCGTCACCATTCACTTGCCTTCGCCCCAAAACTAAGTCTAAGCACTAAAATCGAAACATGGAAAACGAATCGCAAGCACTGCTGGCCGCGATCATGGAGACGGCGGTCGATGCCATCATCGTCATCGATGCAAAAGGCATCGTTCAACTCGCAAATCCGGCGACCCAGACGATGTTCGGTTTTGACAATGCGGATTTGATTGGACAGAACATCAGCATGCTGATGCCCGCGCCCTATCAGCAACAACACGATCAGTACCTCAAGAACTACTTCGAATCGGGAATTGCCAAGATCATAGGAATTGGTCGCGACGTCGTAGGCAAACGCAAGAACGGCCAGGAGTTCCCCATGCACTTAGCTGTAAGTGAAATCCGGGTCGCCGATCGACTGCTCTTCGCTGGGATCATTCGCGACATCACGGCATTAAAGGATGCGGAATCTGAACTGCAAACGGCCAATGAAGCGTTGGAGGAGAGAGTGCGAGAGAGAACAGATGATCTACATCGTGCGCAAGCTGAATTGGTTCGAGTCGAAAAGCTGGCGACGTTGGGGCAGGTATCCGGCGGAATCGCCCACGAGATACGCAATCCGCTCAACGCCATCAAGACGTCCGCCTACTTTCTGCTCAACGCCAACAGTGCATCGCCAGCGAAAGTGAACGAACACCTGCAGCGTATCGATCGCCAAGTCACCGTGATCGATCATGTGGTGACGGCGCTCTCCGACGTCGCTCGCCTGCCAGCACCCAGCACCTCCCCCTGCGATGTCCGAATCATCGTGCGTGATGTGATCCGATCGACCTCTCTTTCACCGGGAATCGTAGTCGATGACCAACTCCCTACTTTGTTGCCGCCTGCCGTTGTCGACGCCAACCAAATCCCCATCGTCGTAAAAAACATCATTCGCAATGCTCGTGAAGCAATGCCCGACGGTGGCAAGCTGACCCTTGCAGCCAACCACGACAACGAAGCTGTCCGTCTTTCGATCGCTGATTCTGGCAGCGGCATTTCCCCGGAAAACATGTCACGAATCACCGAGCCACTCTTTTCCACCAAGCAAGCTGGCATGGGGCTCGGGCTAGCGATCAGCAAGACGATCTTGGAACAAAACCGTGGGCGACTCGAAGTGGTTAGTAGCCTCGGCGAAGGCAGCACGTTTACGCTCGTTCTGCCGACTACCTCACCAACCAACCCAGCCTGATTCGGAATCGCTCTGTGACTCAGCAACGGATCTTGATCGTAGACGATCACCACGACATCTGCGCCAGCATGCGTGACATTTTGGAAGATCAAGGATTTCAGGTGGATGTCGCCCACTGCGGCGAAGACGCGATCCTGCTGGCCAAGCAGCACGACCCACGACTGGTCGTCTTGGATTATCAAATGCCTGGCATGAACGGCGTCCAGCTCTTTGCGGAGCTAAAAGGGCTTGCGCCGAAAATCGTTGGTTTTTTAGTCACAGCCTATGCGGGTGGCTCGGGCGCTCAAGACGCCATCAAAAACGGTATCAGAGCTGTAATTCAAAAGCCAATTGATGTGCCACAGTTCCTGAAAGCGATCAGAAACGAAGGAATCCGTTAGACTCCACGCAAGCACGGATTCCAACACACCGACCAAGATCCCATTCACTCTCAGGTAACACCCGATGCATCGCCACCTCTTTTTCGCAACTTGTCTGGTGACGTGCATTCCCGCCATCACTTGCGCAAAGACTCCTTCCAACGAGTCAGCAACCTGGGAAACGATCACAGCAACCCGATCGCCCACTGCGCGGCATGAAGCCACGTTGGTTGCTTTTGAAAACCAGCTCTTCTTAATCGGTGGTCGTCGCGTCAATCCGGTCGACGTGTTCGATCCTTCAAACAACGCTTGGACAGCCCGCTCCGAGACACCGCTAGAACTGCACCACTTTCAAGCGGTTGTCTTCGGTGACGCCATTTACTTAATGGGCGCAATGACGGGGCCCTATCCTCGCGAAGTGCCGCTGGAGAAAGTCGTCGCCTACTATCCCAAGGAAGACCGGTTTGAATTCAAACACGTGATTCCCGTTGACCGACGCCGGGGCGGAGCTGGTGCGGTTCTGTATAAGGACAAAATCTATGTTGTCGGTGGAATCACCAACGGTCACGTCGATGGCTACCAACCTTGGCTGGACGAATACGACCCCGCAACAGGACAGTGGACGACGCTGGCCGATGCGCCACACGCACGCGATCACTTTCCCGCTGTCGTCTTGGGTGATCGACTTTACGCATTGGGCGGGCGGACGACTGAGCAAAAAACGAAAAACACGTTTGCTTTGACAGTCGCTCCTTGCGACACATACGACTTTCAAACTCGGACGTGGCTTGATACGGACAAATGTCCTGTGCTACCAACACCCCGTGCTGGCAATATGGCGATCGCCTGGAAGAACGAACTGCTCGTAGGTGGCGGCGAAAGTGCCTCGCAGAAAACGGCCCACAACGAAGTGGAGGCGTTTCACACAGAAAAGAAAACTTGGCGCAACTGGCCCAATCTTAATCGAGGTCGTCACGGCAGCGGCTTCGCAATCGTCGGCGACTTTCTTTACACCGCGTCGGGCAGTGGCAACCGGGGCGGTGGTCCCGAACTTACAAGCATCGAGCGGATTCGATTGCCTGCAGACGAATGATCATGCTTGGCTAACGCCTTGGCCCAACGACATCGAATTGGACTCCGTACTCCGCCGCGCCAATGTCCGGGCCTTCGCCACCAAAATCATCTTCGTCACGGATACCGCGATCCACTGTCGGGCCTCGCGCCGAAACCGATGAAAAATAGCCCCAGGGTTTGGCGGCATCCCCTCGCTGAAATCCTGGCCATGTACCGACCTCATTTCCTTCGGGAGCATCCGTCACGTTCACCAATAGATTGTTTTGGATCGACATTTTTTTGGGCACGCCACGCTGCGTGTTCAGGAGCTGTCGCGGCTGATTCCAACTCGCCACGATCACATTATCACGGATCGTCCACTGATTGATATTTTCCCCGCTGTAGGCGCTGAACAAGGGACCGGCACGCCCCGGCGCGTCGGCCACAAAAACGGTGTTGGCTTCAAACAGCACTTTCTCTGCCAGCCCCTGGCGTATCCATAGGATGGATCGATCAACATTCTCAATTACGTTGTGATCGAAAGTGACTGGACCGTGATTCGTGCCGCCAAACTGACTGTAGACACGCCCACCAACCTTGCTGATACGAATGTGGTTGTGATCGACACGCAAATGATTGCGAGGCCCTTCGATCGCATAACTGTCTGTCATCAGATTGTGGTGAATGCGAACCGAATACTCGTGACCGCGTTTGCCCGGATCCGCACCCTGCCCGCCCTTGGGTACAGAGATCGCGCCGTTGAGTTCGTTGTGATCGATTTCTAGTCCGAATTCGCTCTCGTGAGGAGACTCGATTGAAAAGTAAGACGGCAAAAAACGATTGTCATGAAGGCGAACATTAGTGTGCCCACCGCCTTTGTAACCGTATCCGCCACCAGAAGGCATCGGCTCGAAGCGGCAATGATGGATCGTTGAATCGCTCAACCAACGCGTCAATATCTGGCCAGATCGATGCTTGAACTTTTGCTGGCTGCAATGCCGAAAACTGCAGCCTGCAATTTCTATCTCCTTACAATTCAGCGCGCGGATGCCGAACCAACGAAAGTCACGAAACCGGCAAGTGTCGACCTTAATCTTTTCAGCATGCGTCATCGTCACACCACCGCTGATCGGATGCTCCCCAGAAGAACGCAAAAGCAACCCGTAGATTTTCACGTTCTGGGCGTCTCGACGAATCACAATCAATGACTCTTTATCCAGCGTCTCCTCTGCGGCTTCCGCTGATAGCTTCCAACGAGGCGACGCGGACAGCTCGGAGAATTGCTTGCCGTGAAATCCGGCACCAAGAATCTCGGTGTCACTAGGGACGACCGCGGCGCGATCGCATTGATAGACGCCGGCAGATACTCGAATGGTGTTTCTCCCTGGCTTCAGCCGTTCGCACGCATAGGGAAGGGATGCGAACGCGGTTGCTTTGCTGAGCCCGTCTCGTTCTGCAGAATCGATACCTTGGGGTGAAACAAAGACGGTGCTTGTTGCAAGCAGTAATGTGGAAAAGAGGCACTCTAGCATCGTATTGTTCACCTGAGGATCTAGGTCACGTCTCTGCACAATCAAGACGATTGCAGCATGTTATCATTTCGACCAGTCCGCTTTTGCCAATTCACGAATCGAGACACCTTCCATGAAGCCCCAATTTAAGTTGCTGCTCGCGATCTTCTCTCTTTGCTTTCTCGAATTCACGCTGACGACCGACCAGGTTCACTCAGCAGAATCAATCGAAGGATCGCGTCCGAACATTATTCTGGTGATGACCGACGACCAAGGCATGGGCGACTTGTCGTGCATGGGTAACAAGGTGCTGCGAACGCCGAATTTGGATCGTTTTCACAAGATGTCGACTCGGTTCACGGACTTTCATGTCAGCCCCACGTGCGCCCCGTCGCGATCAGCAATTTTCAGTGGGCGACACGAATTTCGTAATGGCGTCACTCACACGATCAAAGAACGTGAACGGATGGCGTTATCGACGACGACGTTTGTTGACCTCCTGAACAAGTCGGGTTACGAGACCGGCATTTTTGGCAAATGGCATTTAGGGGACGAAGATGCGTACCAACCATACAACCGAGGTTTCAGCGAAACGTTCATCCACGGAGCCGGTGGAATCGGGCAAGCCTATCGCGGAAGCTGCGCTGACTTCCCGCCGAATCAAAGAAAAGAAAGCCGCTACTTTGATAATGTGATTTTGCACAACGACACGGTCGTACAGACAAAGGGTTTTTGTACGGATGTGTTTTTTCAATCCGCACTAGGTTTCATTAAAAAGAACCACGAATCGAAAACCCCTTACTTCGCCTACATCACGACCAACGCGCCGCATGGTCCCATGATCGCGCCAGAGGAATACAAGAAGCGGTTTCTGGACGACGGATGGGACAAAAACACCGCTGGTCGATACGGGATGGTCGAGAACATTGATGACAACTTCGGCACATTGATGCAAAAACTTGATCAATGGAATGCGTGGGACAACACCCTGGTGATCTTCATGACCGACAACGGTCAGGCCGGCCGATCCGGCAAACAAAATGGCAAGAAGGTTGATCTACACACTGCCGGATTCAAAACTGGCAAAGGCTCACCTTACGAAGGCGGCACCCATGTCCCCGCTTTCTGGCACTGGAAAGATGTCCTGGGAGAAGGAGTCAATATCAACGCGTTGACCGCGCACATCGATCTCTACAAAACGTTTTGCGAACTCGCCGGTGTGCAGATTCCTGGCGACGTTCAAGCGATTGACGGCCGTTCGCTTGTGCCACTACTGCAAAAACCAGACGCGCAGTGGGCGGACCGCCAGCTGTTTGTTCACAAAGGGCGTTGGGAGAAAGGCGACGACCCAAACGGTAGCCAGTTCAAAGATTGCGCAGTACGCACCTCACGCTGGCGATTCGTCAATAACAAGGAACTCTACGATATTTCCGTCGATCCCTACGAGGCGACGGACGTTTCCGGCGACCATCCCGATGTGATCGCAAAACTACGAAAGACCTACGAACAATGGTGGACCGACACGGTTCCCTTGATGGTCAACGAAGACGCCGAGTACGCATCGGAGCATCCGCAAGCTGTTCGGTACAATAAGCAGCTTCAAGAGAAAGGCATCCCCGATTGGGAGCCACCCAAAATCTAACTTGCCAGATTGCCTTTGGCATTTGCTGAAGAATTGGCGGAAACGGGTGACCGAAGGCAATTTCAACGGCGGAAATCACATTCGTCCTCGGGAGTCGCCAGCATGAACAACCAGTCCCGCAATGCATTGCAGACCACGCGTCGCAGGTTTCTCCAAGCGGCGTCTGTCTCGTTGACTTGCTCGCCGGCCATTTCGTCCGAATCGCGAGCGAGCGAATCGAATGACAAGCATGGCGTCGCGGTCGTCGAACTGTTCACGTCACAAGGTTGCAGTAGCTGCCCACCCGCTGACGCGGTGCTTCAAACGATTGCTAGGCAAGCGAAGTCGCAGGCCAGTGCGGTCTTTCCGCTCTCGTTCCACGTCGACTACTGGAACCGCTTGGGATGGACTGATCCGTATAGCGACGCTCGCTATTCTCGGCGTCAACGGCAGTACGCCGCGGCCATGAAAAGCCGTCGCGTCTACACTCCGCAGATGATCGTCAACGGCACCACTGAGTTTAACGGATCGAACTTGACGAAAGCTAATCACGCGATCAAGACCGCGCTGGAATCACCTGCCAATGTTGCAATTGCGCTGAACATCAGCGACAAGAAAAGCAATCATCTTACGTTCGCTTATGACATTGAAGGGAACACGCAAGAGCGTTACTTGCTTACCGCAATCACGACGTCGCCGAAGGAAAACAAAGTTTCACGCGGAGAAAACGCAGGGCGCAGTCTTTCTCACGTTAACGTGGTTCGCCATTTTGAAGCGATCAAACTCGACTCGCCGATCGGAACTGTCGAACTTGGTTCCAAGATTCCTCTGGACGCGGCGCTAGGGAACGATGAAACTGCGAAACTGGTAGCCTTCGTCCAAGATCCCGCGACTCGGCAGATCGTTGGCGCGACGGCGGTCACCCTCAGCACATAGCCGGCACCCACCTCAACCGCGTCCCATCAAGTCATCAGCAACATGCGTTTTCAAATCCTTGCTTTCGACGGTGGCGGCATTCGCGGTGCCTTTGGGCTAGGTTTTTTGCAGGAAATCGAGCGTCTCGCGAATGTCAATGTTCGCGACTGTTTTGACCTCGTTGCCGGAACCTCCACCGGTGGAATTACCGCGTTGGGCTTAGGGATCGGTCTCGGCGGACAAGAGCTGGTCGAATTCTATGAACAAAGTGGCCGCGCGATTTTCACGCCGCGGCCGCCCTACCTGCCACGCAAACAATGGCTCAAGCCCATTTACCCTTGGCTAAAGAAGTTGGCTCTCAATAAATCAGGGAACAACATCGATCACTTCTTTACGTCACGCTATTGCCCGCACGCGTTGCGTGAATCGCTGGAAGCAGGATTCGGTGACATACGCATGAAGGACATCGTGGGTCCACGCGTGATTGCACCGAGCATCAATTTGACAGCCGGGTGCCCGTACATTTTTGGCACGCCACATATCCCGATGCATCTTCCCGACGCAGACATTCCGATTCTGGATGTCTTGATGGCGACGACAGCAGCCCCAACCTATTTCCCGCATCATGTCATGCCCAACGGATGCTCTTACGCCGATGGTGGGTTGTGGGCGGGAAGTCCCGGATTGCTCGGATTGGCCGAAGCACTTCGCGTGCGTCAACTTTGCATGTGCGACGACATCACGCCGCCATTTAGCACCGACGAAATTTTCATGCTGACGATCGGAACTGGTACGACTCAGTACTCTTTGACACCGCCGGGCGGTGATGCGGGTGCGATCTACTGGGCACCACGAATCGCCGACGTCATGATGTCCTCCCAAGTTCAAGGACTGACGATTCCACTGAAGTTCCTGCTATCGAACCGAGTGAAGTCGATCAATTTCACGTTGCCAGACGATACCTGGAAACTGGATGCGGTCGATCACATGGATGAAATGTTCGAGATGGGCCGACAAGCAGCTCGTGACAATGCCGACGACTTAACGCAAATGTTCTTGAGCCACCGCGCGGAACCCTACGTTCCCTCGGCAAGCGATTCCCAGCACGGCGCAAGCGACATTGGACTGCAGCGTTATTCGGAATAGATCGATTCAGTCGTCACTTCGTCGGAACGGATGCAGCAGCTGTTTCCAAAACGATTTCGGTGGCTCGCCGCTGACGATTCCGTACTCCTTGGGCCACTGTCCTTTGGGGCATTTGTAGGTTCCCAAAATCATGTCGATGATCGGCAAATGCACGGCGTAGTTTGCGTCCATGTACTCAGGATCTTTGGAATGATGCCAGTGATGAAACTGGGGCGTCGCCAAGATGTAGCGAAGCGGCCCGAAATTGACATTCATATTGGCGTGAATCGCGACCGCTTGGATTCCAACCAGAATGACATAAGCGTTCAATGCCGATTCAGAAAAACCACACAGATAAAGCGGCAGCATCACCAGAGCCCGCGTCACAAAGACTTCAGCCAAATGTGTCCGCGAACCGGCCAACCAATCCATCTTATGGCTGGAATGATGAATCGAATGAAATCGCCAAAGCGCCGGGATTTTGTGGTGCAGTCGATGCGTCATGTACTGGAACAAATCGGCGACAAAGGTGGCGATGATGAATTGCAACCAGATGGGCATGCTGCGAACCATCCCTTGGAAATTCGCGTTGACTGCCCAGCCAAACAAAACTTCTGAGAATGCGTTGACGAACAGAAAAATGAACTGAATCAGCAGGTGGCTGACAAAGAAATACGCCAGATCGGTACGCCACCCTTCACGAAGGATCCGCTGCTCTCGATTAAGCGAAAACGCCTTCTCTATCGGAATGAAGATCAGCATCGAAAAAAGGAAGCTGAGCACAAACCAGTCCAACCCAAACGAAAAGGGTGTCGATTCAAACTCCGCCACTTCGATTCGCGATCCGCCAAGCAAACTAGCGATCAGCGAACTGCCAATGCCCAACCACGCCAATTTTTTTGACTGGTTGAGAGCATAGCTGACGATCCCGGTGAAATAGGCCAGGATCAAGCCGACGAGCAAAGTCGTGCGGACGAAATCAATCGAGTAGGTCTTGCGAAATTCCTCGCTGGTGAGATAGCTGGGAAACAGGAAACAAAGCACACCGCAAAGGCTGAACACGCCAAGGAACGCGGACACGTATCCGCTGATTTCGCCGGCACCCCAACGGGGAGGTTTCTCGGATGCTATTGATTCTTCAGCCATGTTTTCGTGCCCGTTACTGTGTCCGGATTCTTCCGTTACCCACCGCTGATGCGCCTGCTTTGGCTTGCGGAGCAGTGTCGGATTGTACCAATTCGAATTACCAAGCCAACGCACCGTTTCGCACACCGTTTCGCACGATATGGCACTCGTTCGCCAGTGTGACCTGAACGCTTATCGCGGTAGCTCTATTGTTAGGGGAAAAATTGCCTCACAGGCTCCTCATCAACCGTGTCGCGCAGCAATTGCGAACTTTGATCCTACCGCCCGTGTCTGGCTTGGTGTAGTTTTACCCATGAAATGAGCCTTCGGAGCCAACACAGCTTCGAGACTACGCGGCCTTGTTGGCCGCTTCAGAGCGAACAGTCATCGCACGATTCGTGTCAGACAGATCTCTCCAACAGGCTCATCAAAGCGACAGGACTTCCGATACGTTCTCCGGCGCGGCTGGTTTCGACCTTCCGACGCAGCGTTACAGCAGAACGGACAGTGTGAATGAAGCGGCGTCGCTCTTAGTGTTTAGTGAACTTGATGCGACCGCCCCAACACCTCTTACGCCCTTGCGCGTGAGCTTGATGCATTCGCACGGCCGAGAATTGTCACGATTGACATTCGCGGTCATAGATTATGGAATTTCGATTGATGTCCCAAGACAACTCCCAAGAAGTGGTCGCCGCTGAAGCTGCGTCCCAATCCACCTCAAATTCGCCCACCTCAAATTCGCCCAGCTCGAATCAAACCGGCAATCAAGTCGATAGCGTTCAATGGCTTTCCGAATCGGATGTCGCCCTGGAAGCGCCTTTGGGTGCTGCAGAGCAGGCACAGCCCAAAGCCACTGCGGCAGCAGAGAAACCAGCGGCTGAGGTTACCGCCACGGCCCCTGAGGTCGTGAAGCCGGTTTCTGAAGTTGCCGCACCCATTGCCAAAGCTGAGGCTCCCGTGGTGAAACCCGCGATCCCAGTCGCGACCGTCGAAGAGCACGTTGCCCCCGTGACAACCGCTCCTGTCGTAGAAACCGGGCCGACCTTTGCCGACCTTCCGCTGAAACCGGAAGTTCAAGAAGCAATTGTTGAATCGGGGTACACCGTTCCCACGGAAATCCAGTCAGAGATCATTCCCTACATGCTGGATGGTCGCGACGTGTTGGCTCAATCGCAAACAGGAACCGGTAAAACCGCGGCCTTTGCGTTGCCGATTCTCTCGAAAATCAAACTCAAGAAACGTAGCCCACAAGTTCTCGTGCTCGCTCCGACACGCGAGCTTGCCATTCAAGTTGCCAAGTCATTCAAGACTTACGCATCCGGGATGCAAAAATTCAGCGTTTTGCCCGTCTACGGCGGACAAGACTACGACCCACAGCTACGGGCACTTCGCCGCGGCGTCCATGTTGTCGTTGGAACTCCCGGACGTGTGATCGACCACATCAAACGCGGCACGTTGGATCTCAGCGGCATCGACACGTTGGTGTTGGACGAAGCTGACGAGATGCTGAACATGGGCTTCTTGGAAGATGTCGAGTTCGTTCTTAAGAAAGCTCCCGAGAAACGACAAGTCGCTCTCTTCTCGGCGACGCTACCGGCTCCCATTCGCAAGATTTCCGAGCGATACTTGAACGATCCGGTAACAATCACGATCAAGAAGAAAACGATGACGGCCGATTCGATCCGTCAGCGTGCACTGTTCGTCGCTCCGAAGAACAAGATCACGATCCTGAAAACATTCTTGGAAGCAGAAGAAACCGATGGCGTCATCGTTTTCACCAAGACGAAGGACGCGACGGTCCAGGTCGCTGAGAAACTAACACGCGAAGGCCTTTCGGCAGTTGCTCTGAATGGTGACATGCCGCAACGGACTCGCGAACGCACAATCGACCAGTTGAAGAAGAGCAAGCTTGATATTTTGGTCGCAACCGATGTCGCCGCTCGAGGCTTGGACGTCAGCCGTATCAGTCACGTCATCAACTTTGACTTACCACACGATACAGAATCTTATGTTCACCGAATCGGACGAACTGGTCGGGCGGGACGTAAAGGCGAAGCAGTTATTTTCCTAAGCTACTCGCAGCGTCACAAGCTTCGCAGTATCGAACGGCTAACCAAGCAATCGATCGAAGTGGTCGATCCCCCCACTGCCGACGATATCAATGCCAAACGCGTCGCACAGTTCAAACAGCGAATCACCGATGTGACTGGCGGACGCGACTTGACAATGTTCAAGGAATTGATTGCCCAATACGCCGAAGAAACGGGCAAACCAATGGAGATGATTGCCGCCGCCCTGGCTCAAATTTCACAGCAAGGACGTCCGTTCTTGATGCGAGACTTGCCCAAACCTGTTTCGCGCGAACGAGACGATCGCAAAGGTAATCGCCGCGAGAAGTTCGACCGTGACGACCGCCGATCGGGCAAGCGAGGCGACAGTAGAGACGCCAGCAAAGGCGACCGCCCCTATGGAAAGAAGAGCGAGGGTAAGTTCGGTGGCCGCGAGCGTACACTTGGGCCACCCGAAGACGGCATGCAGCGTTACCGCATCGAAGTTGGCCGTCGTGATGGCGTCAAACCCGGTAACATCGTCGGAGCGGTTGCCAACGAAGCGGGAATCGATGGCGAGTTCATCGGCCCGATCAAGATCCATGATTCCTACAGCACGGTTGATCTGCCCGAAGGCATGCCCAAGGACATCTACCACTCGCTAAGAAAGACTCGAGTTTCGGGAAAGCAGCTGGAAATCAAAACGGATACCGGCGGTGAAACGGAGCGAGGCGAGAAGCCGAAGTACAAAAAGGACTTCAGCAAGGACGGCGGCAAACCGCACCACAAAGGAAAGGCCCGTCGCGCGAAAGCCAAGGCCGCTAAGAGCAGTGGCCGCGGTAGCTTCCACGGTCCCGGCCCTGGTGCAAACAAGAATAAGAAACGCAAAACGAAGTAAGCGTTGCTGCACCCAGTAGTGGTTTCACATCCCGCTGGGCAAGTCCGCAGCGGATTTCTTGCCGGCGATGCCCACATTGGTGAGCCGCTGGCCGTGAGACGGTGGGCTTTGTTTGACATAGTGACCGGCCGAATTCCCGTTCGAATTCCCGGTCGCTCACCCGTCGCGGCTCATTGGAACCCGCTACAGCGCTGCCAGACGGAGAATGAAGAATGAACAGCATAAGTGAGTGTGTTTGCTAATACTCAGAACTGGACGACTTTCAAATCGGCGAGTTCTAAAACGCTCACTCCCCTTCATTCTCCATCTCGTCCACCAACTTCACCAGTCGCTCCCGCGCTCCTTTGCGAACACGTTTCAGGTGCTCTTTCAAGTTATCCGAAAGATCCGGTTCATAGTCGTCTTTCACGATGATTCGGATCTCGACGTTTGGCAACTGCCTACGTAAGGTTTCGACGCCTGCTTGATTCTGAAATTCCGCTTCGTCGTCGATGATTTCAAGCGACTTCAACTTCTTCAATGCGGCGAGGTCAGTAACGGTTTGCGGATCCGGTTTTCCAAAGATCCGTATCGACTCCAGGTTCTTGCAAACTTCTAAGCCGGTTGTTGCCATCACTTTTCGATCTTGCGATTGCATTTGTAGATGCTGAAGCTTGGGCATGCTTCGTAGGAAACCGAGGTCACTGACGACATGATCGCGGCTAAGATAGAGCCGTTTCAGATTGACGAACTTGGCCAAGACGCTCACGTCCGTTTCCAAAAAAACGTGAACGCCGCAGATACCGTCGGAGTCAAGGCGGAGTGTTTCGGTGGCCTTGAGACTAGACGTGTTGTTTCGCAAAAGATCCAAGTCGGGTAGCCAAATTCGCGTGATTTCTCCTTGATCATTGTGGCCAAACGACCAGTGGCACTCTTTGGCGTGATCCACCAAGGCACCTAGCGGGCTTTCAAACCAGTCGTTTAATGATCCATCGGGTCGTAGAAAAGCGAGATCCCAAAATGCTCGCTCTTCCTCTAGCGGCAAATAGATGGGCTGTATATCGCTTTCCAACATCAGGCGTAGCAAACGCCCGTGCGCAACATCGGCGTAGTTGCAGAAGGATATTCCGGCGAGTGATTGATCCTTTGACGACTCTAGCGTTTGAAGCCCCAGTTCGGAGGATTCTTCGTGGATGGCGTAAACCAGGAACTTGCACTGCTGATTGTGACGCACGATTGCGGCCCAGTCCTTGGCAGTGGCGGGCGTATTGACCATGACATCGTTCAGGCCAGCTGGAACATAGGCATCTAAGAAATCCGCTAGCCCGGGAATGACCCGACTGCCATACGTCTGTAGCTTCGGCAAGTTCAGCGGGACACTCTGGATTCGCCCATCGACTTGGTTCGGCAACCGAGTCGCTTGCACGCCGAGCACCGGGACTTTGAACGCAATGTCCGCCATTTGGCTCGCCGTACACTGGCCGCCAACGAGCGTCAGGTGCCCTCTGTGATTTCGTAAAGGCTTCGTATCAACAAATGGCTGTAGATTGTCGATCACGAACCAGGCGGAGATCGTCGGCTGATATTGAAATAGTTTTTCCAGACAGTCTGCGTCACGTTGGTCGCGAATTTTCACGTGCAGCAATGTGCTCGAATACGATTCGATCATCCTGGCTGATCCATCGGTTGCCCGCTGAAAATCACGCGATTGTTTGGCAAGTTCCAGCCACTTGGAATTGCTAAAGAAGTCGTCCTTTTCCAGACAGGCCGTTGCGATGACTCGCAGGTCGTAGGCATAGATAGACCAGCCAAAAACACTGAAGACGGGAACCGTGATCAGCAACGACCAAACCGAGATACTCCACTTGCGAGTCGCTTCGCTGCTGGGCGTCTGCCGCGTCGCCATGCATGTGACCACCGTCAGGACAAACAGAAACGGCGCAATCCCCATCGCGAAGCGCAAGCCGAGTGTTTCGGTGTACGTGTTCCAATAGATGCCAGACAAATAGCACCCGCCAATCAGAAAAGACAAGATGGTCGCCACTCGCTTTGTTCGCGCCCAGCCAGGTGTCGATGCGATCTGAACGAGTCCATAGAAACCAACGAACCAGCAAAACCCCAGCCCGATAATCAGCGTCGCAGAGGTTAGAAAAGACGCTGACTGCATTTGCGGATCAAAAACATTTCGCAGCACCGTTGCTGGTAGCATGATTACGACGAACGCAATCATCACACGTTTTCGATACCGATTTAATAGCGAAGCGAAGCTTGCCAAAAGGTTGGAGAACACGATCGCCGTTGGGAACGACCGGACAAGCACATATCGTGTCAGAAATAGCCCCAGTAACGAGCCGACACCAAACGCTACTAACCGGGAATAGGTAACGATGTATTCTGCTGAATCACGCGGCTTCGCTTCGCCGTAGTCCATCGACACCCACTGCGGTTGCTCCATGTCCAACCAATAGCCTGCATAGACGCAGATGAAGACGCCGACGGCGATGGTAGCGGCAAAGAGGATGAAACTCTGCCACAATGCCTTCTTGAAAATGGCGGCCGCGCACACGCCAAACACAATCGCGAGTGATCCGATCGCAACTGGCATGGACAGATCAAGCGGATCAGTTTGTCGGTAGTTCAAATGCAAAGCAAGTGAACTGAAGAAAGCAACGATCCAGAACAGGAGCGTTGTGATGCCCCATAGATCCAA
The DNA here is from genome assembly GCA_964444105.1 of uncultured Pirellulaceae bacterium. Taxonomy (GTDB): domain Bacteria; phylum Planctomycetota; class Planctomycetia; order Pirellulales; family Pirellulaceae; genus K23-9. The sequence goes on along the minus strand of CAYUGI010000001.1, from coordinate 6,082 downwards.
CGACGTGGCACGCAGAAAGCGCAAGAACGATTTTTTTCTAGCAGTCACAGTCAAATCGTCGGCCGCCCAAGTGAAGTCCACATGTTCCGCATGGCCGAACCGGCACATTGAATTTAACTCTCCCTCCGGGAGAGTCGAGCCTAAGCGAGGAGAGGGCCGATCCGGATCGCCGACAACGTTCATTCACAACACGAATTGACCCCACCGGCCGCTACTGCGTCCGACTCTCCCGGAGGGGAGCGTGAAGTCCGAAAAGCTCGCTACGGCGTGCGGGCCGTCAGGACCTGACGGCACAACATCGCTAGGCTAAAAGTTCTTTGATAGGTTGCGCGTCGCCGCCGATTTTGAACGGGCGTCCGTTGGGTGCGAAACGTTCTTCGGTTAGCGGTAGGCCAGCTGCCGCGGCGATGGTCTTATTGAACGCGGAAACCGAAACGTGGTCTTTGTCTACTGAAAAACCAGTCTTGTCGCTTGCTCCATAGACTTGCCCGCCTTTGATGCCGGCACCAATCAGCAAGCTGCTAAACGCCCCAGGGTGGTGGTCTCGGCCGCCGTTGACATTCAGTTTTGGCTTGCGGCCGAATTCAGTCGTCAACACGATCATCGTGTCCTTCAGCAAGCCCCTGCTATGCAAGTCACGCATCAGGCTGCTTAGTCCTGTATCAACTTCATTGGCCTTGTCTTTCAGTCGAGTGTAGATGTCTTGGTGCATATCCCAACCGCCGTTACTGACTTCGATAAATCGGGCGCCGCTTTCAACAAGGCGACGCGACAACAGCAACGCTTGCCCGAACTTGTTGTTGCCGTAAGCATCGCGGACTTCTTGCTTTTCTTCCTTGATATCGAACACTTTCAGGTGCGGACTGCCCATCAATCGACGCGCCTCCAGATACAGCTGGTTGTAGGCTTCGACGTTGGGGTTCTTGCGTGAACGCTGAAAGACTTCATCGAACTTGCTTGCCAACGTTAAGCGTCTGCCGAAAAGCTCTTCAGGCAAATACTTCGGGAGTTTCGTATTTTGAAGGCCATCGGATGCGTTGGAAATCGGAACCGGAGAGAGCGAAGGTTCCAGGAATCCCGCGCCCGGATGACCGTTGCCACTTCCGATGACAAAGTTGCCGGGCAGGTCACGGTTGATGCGTCCTTTTTCGGCCAACATCCAAGCGCCCATCGCAGGATGCTGAATACTGTTCAGCTTCTTGTAGGCGGTACGCATCAAGTACTTGCCCTTGTCGTGGGCGCCTGTTTCGGTGCTAAGCGATCGGACCGCGGCGACGGCTCCGGACAAGTAAGCCAGTTTGGGGAACATGTTGCCAAACTGCATGCCTGGCACGCGTGTTTGGATCGGCTTGGTTTCGCCCGCTTCTTCCACGCCGACTTTGGGGTCGAAGGTATCCAAGTGCGTCATCGCTCCGTCCATGAACAGATAGATGATGTGCTTCGCCTTTCCGTCCGGCACAGCAGCATTCGCCTTGTCGCCGAACAGTGCTTGAGATCCCACAGCACCGGCGAAGGAAACACCCAACGTGTTCTTTGCAGCCGCCTTCATAAAGGACCGTCGATCTTCGGTGGTGTATTCAGGTCGTGGCATTAGATTTCTCGACTGGGGTGAGCGTTGTGTTTTATCGTTTGGGTGGCGAACGAAAGCTGAAGGATGGGGGAAATTCGCTTATTGGACGAAAAGGAATTCGCGAGTGTTTAACAATGCCCAAAGGATATTGCCGAATCCGACGTTATCGTTTTTCTGCTGGGAGAGCTCTCTGGCGGCAATCGTTCGATCCTTTGGATTAGGCCGACGCGACAGAACGCTCAAGAAGATGGCCTCGACGCGTTCCTTCGTACCTTCCGTCTTCAAGACATTATCGACAACGGACGATCCCGGCTCCAACATGACGTGCGTGATGGGGCCATTGAACATGGCCAGGATCTGCGGCACGGTTGCTTCCTGCTGCGAGCCATTGATCGTCTGGCGGTCTCCTTGCCCGAATTGTCGCAAGAAGTGGCCCGCAGGTACGGGTGAAATCAACTCGCTTGCGCGGCAAAGCGTATTGCCTTGGTACGAGTGCTCTCGCTCTATTTTGCGACGGCCGCCGGTATCGTAAGTGTCGCGGAATCGATCGGCTTTTTGCTCGGCGGTCTTGTAAGTCGCGGTGGCAAAATCCAAATCGACGATGCTGGCGATGTCATCGGACGTTGGCCTTTGGAAAGGCCAGGGGTTGGCAACGGCCATGGTCAGCAACGAATCCCAGACTTGTTCTGCCGTCATGCGGCGGACAACTGGCCCGGGGAAATAGTAGGGATCGCCACTGGTCAGTGTGTAGTCAGAAGCTTCGCGTTGATACGTCTCACTGTAAAGAATCAAACGCGTGATTTCTTTGAGGTTGAAATCGCTGCGGATTAATTCCTTGCCCAAAAAATCCATCAGCTGCGGGTTAACGCAAGGATGCTCGTCTCGAAAATCATCGATCGGCTCGACCATCCCGACGCCCAGGAATCGCTTCCAAAGTCGGTTGACGATCGTGTTGCTGAATTGCTCGTTCTCGGGACTCGTCACCCAAGCGGCGAACTGCTCGCGAGGGCTGCTTTTCTTCGCCGAAGTCGGAATCTCTCCCCAAAGCACAGCAGCGGGAACGACCTCTTTTGGCTTAGCGTCTTCGTACGCGTAATCGTGCGGCAGTCGCATCGTTCGGGGAGCTTCGCTGACTCGATAACTGTTGGCTCGAATCAATCGCTGCATGTGTCCAGGGACGCGACCTTTGTCGTAGTGTTTCCGCGCTTCAGCGATCATCGCATTGGCGGGGTTGGTCTTCTCGAAGCCGGGATCACCTTTGACAATACGCGTTCGAGTTCCGTTGGTGAAAGCAGCCAGCTCGTAGAATTGATACTGCGTCCATTGGTCAAACGGATGATCGTGGCACTGAGCACAGCCAATCTGAGTCCCCAGCAGGATACGCACTGTGTTGTCGACATAGGGAAGCGGCATGCCGTCGTCACGTAGTTGAAAACCGACTGCTGGATTCTCCCATGCTTTTCCCTGGGCCGTCAGCATTTCGTAGATCCATTTGTCGTACCGTTTGTTGGTGCGGATGGAGTCTTTGATGTAGGCCGCGAAAGGTTCCCCGATGATGTTGTTGGTTGGGCGATCGACCAAGCGGAGCGTGTCTGCCCAGAAGTTGTACATATTGCTGACGTAGTCGGGACTGCCCAGCAATTTGTCGATCAACTCTTCACGTCGATCGGGCGAATTGGAATCCAAGAAGTCAGTTGCTTCTTGAAGCGTGGGGATTCGACCAGCGACGTCCAGGTAAACGCGGCGCAGGAACACTTCGTCGTTGGCGATGTCGTTGGGCCTGCCGCCTTCGCTAATCAGCTTGTCGTCGACTATCCCGTCTAAGCGATTCGCTGCGGACTTGACCGAGCTTCGCTGGTTCTTCATCACCTGCGCGACATCCATATCAACCTTGGCAGGCTCACGCACGCTTTTGGGTAATCGGATTTTGACCGGCGCGGCCTTCTTGGCTTTCTTCTGCGCGATCGCGGATGAAGGCATCAATACCGCCATCGTGATGATGGCAACTGACAAATTTCGCATCCTGCTTCGCATCCAATTTCTTTGGGGCGTCATGTCACACTCTTGGCGGAAAAGTCGATCGCACGGTGTCATTTCGAGGCATCATTTCGAGACGAGGCCGTGGTGGTAAACCATGTCGATGGGCTGGGTAACCTATCGTTCCAGTATAGTCGATCCATCCACGATTCAGGTAGGCATTTTGCCGGTTCAGGGCTGCGAGGGCCACTCAATACCCGCTGTATGGGTGGAGGACGGCCTTCTTTGTAAATTTTGAATCGGAAAAGCTGCGAACGCCCAGGGCGTAGCATCGGTTTTTGACAGCTGCCGAAGGAGTGTTCGATCGACAAGCCTCCGCAAGATCGGTTGTTCCCGTAAGATGCTCCATGATAGGAAGGTATTGTGGATGATTCTTCGGTTCTTTCCGGCGTGGCTACCCATTACGCAACCTCCAAACTGTTGCCGTTTTTCAACGAGAGATTGATGCTAAGTATTGCCAGAGAATTTTCGGTTTGCGTTGTCCGGATTGGGGTGCTCTCACTGGCGGGGGTGTTTTCTTCGCTTGACGCGACCACTTCAGAAGCCCAGGAATCTGCCACCCAAAATTTAGCCGGTGCGTCTGAATCAACTGCTACCGACAGTTCCAAGCTCCGTATCGAATCGGCTACAGCCCCGGATCTGGGTGAAGGATGGAATGTCACGGTTGGCGGTCGGTTGGTCGCAGGCTATCTGATCGATAGTGGCGGCAAACCTATTCTGTACCCGATCCACGGTCCGGGTGGTCACGCGATGACGCGTCACTTCCCAATGAAACAAAGCTACGGGATGGAGCGAGGCGACCACGATCATCACCGATCCATGTGGCTATCGCACGGTGATGTCAACGGAGTCGATTTTTGGATGGACGACGAGGGCTGCGGCAAGGTCATCCACCGCAAAGGTGACGCGAGTGTCAACGATCGCGGCAACGCCGTGCTGATCACCGAGAATGACTGGCTGGGTCCCGACGGAAAACGTCTGCTGTCAGATGTACGACGGTTCCAATTTTCGGTTGCCAAGAAACGCCATGTCATTGATTGTGACTTTTTGCTGAAGGCATCCGATGGGGATGTGAATTTCGGCGACACAAAGGAAGGTTCCTTTGGAATGCGTACGGCAGCTTCCCTGAAAGTGGACGCCAAGAAGGGCGGCGTTATCACTAACGCTGCTGGGCTGAACAACAAGGAAGCTTGGGGCAAACCATCGCCGTGGGTCGATTACTCTGGACCCGTGGATGATGAACCCGTTGGCATCACGATTCACAATCATCCTAGCAGTTACGGATTCCCTACCCGCTGGCATGTCCGCACCTATGGCCTGTTCGCTGCCAACCCCTTTGGTCGTTCGCATTTCGATGGTGGCAGGAAGAAACGCGCCATCACTTTGCGAGAAGGAAAAACACTGCGATTGAATTACCGAGTGGTGATTTACCAGGATGAGTTTGATCCCAAAGTTGCTCAGGCGGACTCCGAGGCCTATCACAACGATGGCCGGCCAGTGATCGATTGATTGGCGATCGATTGATTGGCGATCGAGCGGTTCACTCGTATTTAACTAAGCCTTTTTGCCACCCTCGTCTTGCGTTGCCATGCCTCCACCGAAAAATCCATTTGACCTAAGCGGCCATCGCGCATTGATCACCGGCGGGACACAGGGTGTCGGTGGTGCCATCGCAGTCGCGGTTGCCAGTGCTGGAGCAGATGTCGTTTTGGTGGGGCTTGATGATGATGCCGCGGCGCAAGCGACGCTAAAGGCCTGTCGTGACCTGGGCCGAAAGGCCGAGTTGGTGACGGCTGACCTTGCTCGCGACCCAACGTTGTACTTAGACCGACTGGTCGCGGAGGTCGACAGCGTTCTTCCTGGAGTTGACCTGCTGGTCAATAACGCGGGGACGTTTATCGATGTGCCGTACCTGGAGATGGATTTTGATCGCTACCTGAAAACGATGCATCTGAATGTCACCGCCGGGTATTTTTTGACCCAGCGATTTGCGCAGCGATGGGTAGAAAACGAAGTGGCTGGTCGCGTCGTTTTCACTGGTTCAATCAACGGCTTTTTAGCCGAGCCCGATCACACGGCTTACGACACCAGCAAAGGTGCCGTCGCGACAATGGTGAAATCGTTGTGCGTGGCGCTCGCACCCAAAGGAATACGCGTCAATTCGATGGCACCAGGCTTGGTGCGGACTCCGCTGACCGATGTGGTCAATCAGGATCAGCGGTTGGAGCATTGGATGAAATTGCACACGCCGAATGGTGAAGTACCGGGGCCAGAAGTGTGTGGCCCAGCGGTCGTGTTTCTGCTATCCGATGCAGCATCACACATGCATGGCCAAACAATTTTTGTCGACGGTGGGATGAGCGTCTGGCAACAACCGGACCCGCCGACGTAGTCGTCAACGCGCTAGCCTGGAATATTCATCAGCGCACGCTGGTGTCCCGCCTTTAGAGAGCGTCCAGCTTAGATCAGATCGGA